>NZ_JBDGDM010000043.1:0-39595 GCF_040908885.1 Ruminococcus sp. RTP21358st1_G6_RTP21358_211008 | reverse complement strand
AATTAAAAAATATAAAGAGAAATGGTGTGCATAAAAATACCTACACTCCAAAATGAAATGTAGGTATTTTTGTCGCTTACCTTTAGATATCTCACCTGTCTACTTGACAAGGGGCATATCATTATTTGCACTAATAGCGGCTGTAAATGTTATTATTGTTATAATAATCTATATTCTGTTTTTTTCAAAAACAGTTCCAATCAGCAGATAGCTTTTCCAAGCTCAATGCAGGCTGCCTGAGCCTCATCATCTGGCTCTTCGTTGCAGATTACACTATCAACAGCAAGTGCAACGCCATCGTTCTGGCATTTTTCTTCCCAGCTGCGCATCCAGTCGCCGTCTCCCCATCCGTAGGAACCGAAGAGCGCTACTTTTTTGCCTGCAAGCTTTGGCTCACATGCTTCGAATACCGGCTGGAATACGGAATCCTCAAGCTCCTCATCTCCCATTGCAGGGCATCCGAAAGCTACACCGTCAAAACTGCTGATATCTGTTCCATCAAAATCATCTGCACTGATCACTTCTACCTCAGCTCCTGCAGCTTTTGCACCTTCCGCTACTTTATTTGCCATTTCCTCTGTATTACCAGTTCCGCTCCAATATACAATTGCTACTTTACTCATAACTTCACTTAACCTCTTTCTTTTATAATTTTATTGCCAGCCTGTGAGATCATTTATGTTTTATCCTCCACATCTGGCACTTTAATAACGAAAGTCAGCTTTTCCGTGACTCTTATCGCTTTTTGGCTGTCACCCATAGTGGACTTTCATTGTATGTCAGGCAGCCACTGTCAGCTGCAGAACACTCCTGCCTTTTGCCCATAGATTCCGATAAACCTCGCGGCATTTATGGTACTTCTGAAACATTTTCAATGCTTCACATTCATTACAATATACTTTCCAGCAGCCGGAACATTTATAATTCTGTCCGCCATTCTGGATAAAACCAATTACGTCCCCAAGTGGATAATCAAGAAAAATCCCAATCTCATGTGGAAAATCTTCTGATGCCTCAAAGCGCTTCTTCAGTAACGCCAGGCACTGTTCCGGTTCTGTATTTTCATATCCATATTTTTCCAGAAACCGGGCAACTCCAGGACGATTCAGATTCTGTGCCAGCTGTTTTTCCCGGTATACATAAACCAGAGAACGGTTACCACGACTGCGAAGTGCCAGCAGCTTCACGCCCTTTGGATTCATCAGCTGATTCCACCTGGAAATCTGAAGGTCTATATTTTCTCCCTCTTCACAACAGGCATTGAAAAGATTGGCTGCTTTTAATGAAGCAAGGGTGGGAGCACAGTGCTCAATGAGACATTTCTCAATCATGATAAACTCCTTATCTTTTTTATGCCATCACCGCATGCTCATCCAGCGCACACTTTAAAGCGCTTGCGCTGCTGGTATGGATGCGCGCTACCGGAATGTTGTTTTTCTTTGCTTCCTGGGATGCACTGATGACCATTTTATGGGACACTGTATTGGTAAAAAGCACCATCAGATCCGGGCATCCGATTTTTTTACGGATGGCGCCGTTCTCTTTTGGAAAAACCTTCGCCTTATATCCATAGTCTTTGCAGATATCGGTATACTGACATACCATTCTCTCATTTCCGCCGATGATTACAATACTCATGTAAATTGTCCTTTCCGGGTTTCCTGAAGCTTCTGAAAATGAAGAAACCTCCCTGCTTCCATGCAATGTTTTCTCCTTATTTTCGTTAGTCTGTTCTAACCCTTTGTTAAAAAAATTAGAAGCTTTCCGTTTACTGTTTACAACCTTCCCAGTAACGCCTGCACTTCTGAAATATGTTTTAGTTGCTGCAGACCTTTACATTTTATTTTATGTAAAATGTGCTGATTATATATTTTTATAATTCTACGCTTCGGTTAGCTTATGCTAACTTTTATAATGTTAGTCTACACTAATCCTTTATTTCTGTCAAGTACTAAGCAAAAAAAAGAGAGCTAATGAAAAACAGTCTCATTAACTCTCTGATTATATTCTGAAGTTCCACTATTACCGCAGAGCGTGTTTGAAAAATCATTCCCGCAATCAGAACCCGATTTTTTTACAATGTCCGCAATGCGCGACACATCCGTTCAGATTTCCTCAGTACCCACCAGATTCTTCATACTGTTCATACCGATCAGCAATGTTGAAGTATTGTGAAGCAATGCTGAGGTAGTCGGCTGCAGGATTCCGGCAACGCCCAGCAGGATCAGACCAGTATTAAATCCTACGATCGTTCTGTAATTATTGTGGATACGCTTCATCAGCGCGTCACTGATATGCTTCAGAACTACGATACCTTCCAGATTATCCGCACCGATAGTGATGTCTGCAATCTCTCTTGCAATCTCAGCGCCTTCGCTTACTGCAATACCTGCGTCAGCTGCAGAAAGTGCCGGGGAATCGTTAATTCCATCACCCAGCATGACAACCTTGCGTCCTTTTGCTTTCTCTTTTTCCACGAAGCTTGCTTTATCTTCCGGAAGAACCTCAGAATAATATTCGTCAACGCCGACCTTGGCAGCAACAGCCCTGGCTGTACGTTCACTGTCTCCGGTCATCATAACCACCTTGCTGAATCCGGCTTTTTTCAGCGCTTTTACAACTGCAGGAGCTTCCTCACGGAGAGGATCCTCAATGCAGATAACAGCTGCAAGACTGCCTTCAATTGCAAGATACAGATGGGAATACTCATTTGGAAGATTTTTAAACTTCTCTTCCATGCCTTCCGGAATGGTACATTTCTCATCCTCGAATACAAAATGGGAGCTTCCGATGATTGCTTTTTTCCCTTCAATGGTTGTAGAAATACCATGAGCCACAATGTATTCTACTTTGGAATGCATTTCCTCATGATCCAGTTTTCTCTTCTTCGCTGCGTCTACAACAGCTTTCGCCATGGAATGGGGAAAATGTTCTTCCAGGCAGGCTGCAATTCTTAGCAGTTCATTTTCGTTCTGTCCATTAAACGGAACAACCTCAGCTACTGTAGGTTCTGCCTTGGTAAGCGTACCAGTCTTGTCAAATACGATCGTATCAGCATCCGCAACTGCCTCCAGGAATTTACCGCCTTTCACAGTGATTTTGTATTCTCCTGCCTCCCGGATAGCGGAAAGTACAGAAACCGGCATTGCCAGCTTCAGGGCACAGGAGAAGTCAACCATCAATACGGAAACAGCCTTGGTTACATTTCTGGTAAGCAGATAGGTAAGTGCTGTACCGCCAAGTGTGTATGGGACCAGTCTGTCCGCCAGGTGCTCGGCCTTGCTCTCAAGACCGGATTTCAGCTTCTCAGTATCCTCAATCATGGCTGCGATCTTCTCATAACGGCTGGAACCACCAACTGCTTTTACAGTAATGACAGCCTCACCCTCTTCCACAACCGTACCTGCGTATACGGAATTTCCTTCCACTTTTCTTACAGGAACAGATTCACCAGTTAGGGAAGCCTGGTTTACCATAGCCTCGCCCTCTGCGATCAAACCGTCAAATGGAATCACATTTCCCATATGTACTACAACCATATCTCCGGCCTGGATCTTGTCTGCGTCCACCAGCACCTCTGTACCTTCACTGCGAAGCCATACCTTACCAGTGTTCAGAGACATGGTACGTGCCAGATCATCCACTGATTTCTTGTGGGTCCACTCCTCAAGCAATTCTCCGATTCCAAGCAGGAACATAACAGAACCAGCTGTGGAGAAATCGCCGCGGAAAATAGAAACACCGATTGCAGTTGCATCCAGAACCGGAACCTCGATCTTACGCTTCCAGAGTGTCTTAACCCCCAGCCAGATGTATTTCACAGACATTGCAGTGGTATAGATTGCAGACAATGGATATGGCAAAAGCAGCTTGCGTCCGTAATGGAAAATAACTTTATTTACCAGCTTCTCCTTATAAGTCTCATTTAATTCTCTTCCGGAATTCTCCAGCACCTGGGCCGGTACGCTGACACGGCTGTAACCAAATGCCTGAATTGCCTTTAACAGTTCATTCCGTTCTCCGGTGTAATAGATAAGGGCATCACTGGTACGGTTAAAGACCTGGGCCTTCTTTACTCCATCCAGATTTTCCAAGTAATACTGAAGGGTATCTGCCTGGGTAAAATTCATATATTTTTGAAAAAGATGGACTCTGATACGTCCTTTTTTCTCATGTTTAATTGTAAATTTCAACTTGTTCACCTACTTTTTCTTCAAAGCAAAAGTTGCTGTTCATTACGTTCACCACAATCACTTCGCGCTACACTCTTCGCGTTTTCAGTAAAATTTGTTCACCCAAAATATCCGGCAGAACTTTTCGAACGAACAGCAACGATTAAGAGGACTGTCGCAAAAACGGCAGTCCCCAATATGTTTGCAATGTATTTCACTGCCATCTTACTCAGCAGTTTCCTCTGTCTCAGCTTCTTCAGTTTCTTTAAACTCAGTCTCGCTCTCAGCTGCCTCATCCTCAAACGGCTCCTCAGCTGCTTTTCTGTCCTCATTGATCTGCTGTGCATCTGCATAGATATCACCTGCATTTTCCTGAACAGTTGTAACCGTCTTCATTACACAGTCCTTTGCTCTTAAAACAGCTGCTGTGCACTCTGTGTAAACTTTTTTCGCATCTTTACTGGAAAGAAACTTGATACCTGCAGTTCCGAATAAAACACCTGCTGCAAAAAGTCCTGTCTTGTCCCATTTAAAACTTGCCATGATTAAATTCCTCCTTATAGTGAAACGTTATTGTTGTTAATTGTTTTTCAATATTTTGGTATTATATATCAGTTTTTCTGAAATTCCCAGTGCTATTTTGCTTATCGAGAAATATTCTCATTATCTCCCTGTTTTAGGGCGTGTTTGAAAAAACTTTCTGCAAGATGTACGTCACAATTTGAGTGAAATATACCGCAAAGAGGAGCGTGCAGATTGCGGGAATGCTTTTTCAAACAGGCTCTAACTCTCTCCCCTAGATAACTGCTATTTTTATATGCCTTCATACTATCATGCCAGTTTTCAAGCACCGCACTTTGACATGGTCATCTCAATACTCTCAATATCCTGATCTCCAATATAGCCCATATTTTTCAATCCTTCTCTTACAACCTGTTTCCAGACTTCAGAAGGCAACTTACAGACAGTAGCATCGCTAAGTCTTACCGTGCAGCCATTTTCCTGGCAGCATGCTGCACAGCTGGAAATCCGGTACATGTTCTTTCGGCTGATGGCGCCGATTTTTTCCAGCATATTTACCATACGGTAAATTGTGGCAGGTCCAATATTTCGGTCTTTCTCCTGCACCTTGTAATAAATCTCCTTACAGCAGGAACACTCCTCCTCCAGAATAATATCCAGTATCAGCTGGCGCTGTCTGGTGATCCTGCAGCCTTGTTCGCGTAATCGTTCAAGGATCATATCTTTCTGCATTTGTGTCCGCTGATATGCTTCCTGATTTTCATATGCTTTTTCTTCAACTGCGTTTTTCATCATTTTCATCGCCATCCTTTTTGATTTCTGTATGATTTTATATCAGGGCTGGAATTTCTATATAAGGAGAAACCATAACGGTTCACGCCTTCACTGCTGCAGAGCATCTTTTTCCAAAGTGAAAAGATATGGTGATTTCCCCTTATATAAAAATTCCAGCCTGTATCTTTTAAGGGATACAGGCTGAATTATTTTTAACAACTTTGCTTAAGCAATACTCTTTGTATTAACTTTTAAGCTGTTGCTCTCTTTATATGGTCTGAACAGCAGGTACAGGAATGCTGCAACCAGAACGAATGCAACAACTGTTCCGATTCCAAATCCGCCGCCTGTAAGCAGTGTACCAATCTGATAAATGCAAAGGGAAACTACATAAGCAAGACCGCACTGATAGCCGATTGCAAACCAGAACCATTTTGCATTGTTCATCTCTCTCTTAATAGCACCCATAGCTGCGAAACAAGGAGCACAAAGAAGGTTGAATACCAAGAATCCGTATGCTGCAATAGGAGTCATTACCTGTGCAAGATTTCCCCAGATCTCAGCTCCATCCTCTGCAACCTCAGCAAATCCGAAGAGCATACCAAATGTAGCAACAACGTTCTCTTTTGCAATAAGACCTGTTACGGCAGCAACTGCCATCTTCCAGCCTTCTCCTGCTTTTGTCCATCCAAGAGGAGCAAAAATCCAGGCGATTGCAGAACCGATCTTGGCAAGAATACTGTTGTTCAGCTCTTCTACCATTCCAAAGGAACCGCCTTCCCAGCCGAATCCCATAAGGAACCAGAGAACGATGGTGGAAAGAAGAATGATGGTACCGGCTTTCTTGATGAAGGACCAGCCTCTCTCCCACATGCTTCTCAGAATATTGCCAACTGTTGGCCAGTGATATGCCGGAAGCTCCATAACGAATGGTGCCGGCTCGCCAGCGAACATTTTTGTTTTCTTAAGGATGATACCGGAGCAGATGATTGCTGCGATGCCAACAAAGTAAGAGCTTGTAGCAACCCATCCGCTGTTGTTAAAGAATGCACCTGCGATCATTGCAATGATCGGGAGCTTCGCACCACAAGGAACAAATGTTGTAGTCATGATTGTCATTTTACGGTCACGGTCGTTCTCGATTGTACGGGAAGCCATAACTCCAGGAACACCACATCCGGAACCGATCAGCATTGGAATAAAGGATTTTCCGGAAAGACCGAATTTACGGAAGATTCTGTCCATGATGAATGCAACACGAGCCATGTAACCGCAGGACTCAAGGAATGCAAGGAACAGGAACAGAACCAGCATCTGCGGTACGAAACCAAGTACAGCGCCAACACCGGCAACAATACCGTCAAGAATCAGTCCCTGCAGCCATGCAGCGCAATTTACAGCTTCCAGAGCAGACTCAACTGCCGGAGGAATAATCTCACCGAAGAGTACATCATTTGTCCAATCTGTTACAATAGTTCCAACAGTGGTTACAGACACATAATAAACAACCCACATTACAACTGCGAAGATCGGAAGCGCCAGCCATCTGTTGGTTACGATTCTGTCGATCTTATCGGAGGTTGTAAGTTTCTTTCCTGTAGAGGATTTTGTATAGCACTGTCCAATAATGGAAGAGATATATACATAACGCTCGTTTGTGATAATACTCTCTGTATCATCATCGAATTTATCTTCCAGAGCCTTTACTTCGTAAGACACATCCGGAACACTCTTCATCTGCTCTACGATCTTGTCATCTTTCTCGATAAGCTTGATTGCAAAGAAACGTTTCTGAGCCTCTGCAACAGTTCCTGTCAGCTTATTCTCAACAGATTTGATCGCATCCTCAACATCCTGTGCAAATTCGTGAACCGGAATTGTTTTCTTTTTGCTCTGTGCTGCGCTGATTGCTTTCTCAGCAGCTTTCATGATTCCGGTTCCTTTCAGAGCGGAAATCTCAACTACTTCGCAGCCAAGCTTTTTGCTTAATTTGTCAATGTGGATCTTGTTTCCGGATTTCTGAACCAGATCCATCATGTTGATAGCCATAACTACCGGGATTCCAAGCTCCATGATCTGTGTGGACAGATACAGGTTACGCTCAAGGTTTGTACCATCTACGATGTTGATGATCGCATCTGGCATTTCATTGATCAGGTAATTTCTGGCAACCACTTCCTCAAGTGTGTATGGGGAAAGGGAATAAATACCAGGAAGGTCCATGATGGTTACATCCTTATGACCTTTCAGTTTACCTTCTTTTTTCTCTACTGTTACACCAGGCCAGTTACCAACGAACTGGTTAGAGCCGGTCAGTGCATTGAATAATGTGGTCTTGCCGCAGTTAGGGTTACCTGCAAGTGCAATCTTAATCGACATTTTCATGCCTCCTCTTTCTTTCCAGATTTTCTTTTTTCCGGGCTTATTATATACAGCTTCTGCTGATTTTAGTTGCCCTGTGCTGCCTATTGTTTTAATCAGCTTTCGTTTGTTAGCTTTTCAACCTTATATTAGGTTTCGCTAACCAACAAGGTAAAAAAAATTGCCCATTCTATTCCAGAACATGCAATTTCATGCTGTGCTGATTTTACCACTGTTCATATGACAACATTTGTAAAATGTTTTTCAAAAATATGTGACCAGTAACTTTTCCCTTATGTACACACAGCAAAGTACTATATCCTGTACAGTACTTATTCTACCTCTATCATTTCTGCATCGACTTTTCTCAGAGACAGTTCATAATCTCTCACGGTTACCTCAATAGGATCTCCAAGCGGTGCAACTTTACGTACATAGATCTGTACCCCTTTGGTGATTCCCATATCCATGATACGTCTCTTTACTGGTCCTTCACCGTGCAGTCTCTTCACTGTGACAGTCTGACCTACGCCAACTTGCCGTAATGTTTTCATAATACTTGCTCCTTTTTTCTGGATTTCAGACCATGATCCGATTCGCCATATCCTTGCCAATGGCAACTCTGGAATCTTTCACATTCACGATCATATTACCGCTGATCTCACTTACAACGGTTACTGTAGCTCCCTGTACAAACCCAAGATTTTCAAGGAATTTACGGGTTTCTTCTTTACCGCCGACTTTTTTAATCACCTGCGGCTCTCCTTCGTTTACCATTGATAACGGCATCATATCATCCTTCCTTTTTTGTGCTTTAGAAACACCTATTTATTATTATGTTTCGCTTACGTTGATTAGTATATTCTAATTTATATAAGCTGTCAATAATTTATTTGCACTTTTTTCTCATTTTTTTCACTGCAATTTCGTAAATTTTGACCAGTGCTTTTTGAAAATGTTTCGAGATTCCAGAGTGTGTAAAAAAAACTTCTGCGAAATATACCGCAAAGTGGGGCGTACAGATTGTGCAACGTTACCAGTGAACATCAACTGCGGGAATGCTTTTTCAAACACGCTCCAGGATGAATGGTGGATTTATGAGGAATTATTGTTTATAATGTAAAAGAAGATAAAAAGTGTTGAATGAGCGTATTTTTATTCTTCATACATTGTTTTAGATAGTAAAATCTGTGAAAAAGTTACATGTATAAAAAAATCACATGCACTTTATTGAAAAGAAAGGATTACTTTTTATGAAACAGGGAAGCAAAATCGGGATTGTCTGTTGTTCCAACGGACTTAGGCCAGAACAGGCCGAAACAATAAAAATGTTGGTGCAGATTCTGGAAAAATCCGGACTAGAAGTAGATCTTAGCCCTTATCTTTATGGAGATGAAAACGGACAGGCTGGAACTGCCAGGGAACGTGCCGGGGCTCTTATGAAATTTTATGAGGATGATTTTGTCACGGATATTTTTGACGTATCTGGCGGGGATATGGCCAACGAGATTTTATCCTATCTGGATTTTCAGACCATTGCTTACGAAAAAAAGCATTTTTGGGGATATAGTGATCTGACAACAATTATAAATGCCATTTATGCCCGAACAGGGAAATCATCTGTCCTGTACCAGATACGAAATCTCACCTACGATCACAGCCAGTCCCAGATAACGGACTTTCTTAGTACTACCTTGGCGGGGGCCACTTCTCTTTATGATTTTCCTTATGAATTTGTGAGGGGGACTCATATGGAGGGAATTGTAGTAGGGGGAAATATACGGTGCCTTTTGAAGCTGGCTGGCACGCCTTACTGGCCGGATATGCGGGAGAAAATCCTGCTTCTGGAATCCTTTGGAGGAAAACTGCCGCAGATGGTAACCTATTTGAGCCAGCTCAGTCAGATGGGTGTTTTTAAGAAAGTAAATGGGATTCTTCTTGGAACTTTCAGCAAAATGGAGACAGACAACTGTCAACCAGATATGGCGCAGCTAGTCCTCGAATTTGCAGAAAAAAAGACACCCGTTGCAAAAACGCCTTTGATCGGACATGGAACGGATTCAAAAGCGATTCGCATCGGGCATCACTTGAAACTTTATTCTGGAGAAGCGAATAAAATTATTTATAAAGGACTTAGGTAACTTCACGAAATGAACTTACTATTTAGTATGTTGAAGTCCCAGCCAGTACACAGTATTTGGGCAATGTGTCCCTCTTTGAAGAACTTTTTAACCAATGAAAGCGATTAATCAGATCCTGGCTACTCCGCTCTTAATGGCAGCTTCAGCAGTAGCCTTCGCAACCGCGTCTTTCACTCTTGAGTCGAATGCAGCCGGCAGAATATAGTCAGCGCAGAGTTCTTCGTCGCTTACCAGGCCTGCAATGGCGTAAGCTGCGGCAATCTTCATTTCATCGTTGATGTCGGATGCACGGACATCAAGGGCACCGCGGAAGATTCCCGGGAAGCAGAGAACATTGTTCACCTGGTTCGGGTAGTCGGAACGACCTGTGGATACTACTGCTGCTCCTGCTGCCTTCGCTTCATCCGGGAAAATCTCTGGAGTCGGGTTTGCGCAGGCAAAGATGATCGGATCTTTCGCCATAGTGCGAACCATATCCGGAGTAAGGGTTCCAGGTGCGGAAACACCGATAAATACGTCAGCACCTTTGATCACTTCACTCAAGGAGCCTTTCTCCTGATTGGCGTTTGTGATCTTCGCCATCTCTTCCTTAATTGGGTTCAGCCCCTCACGGCCTTCATAAATTGCACCTTTACGGTCTGTCATAATAACATTCTTAAGACCCATGGAAATAAGAAGTTTGATAATCGCAATTCCAGCTGCTCCCGCTCCGGAAGTAACGATCTTAATGTCTTCGATTTTCTTGCCAACAACCTTCAGTGCATTGATTACACCTGCAAGCGTAATAACTGCAGTACCATGCTGGTCATCATGGAAAATCGGAATATCACAGCACTCTTTCAGCTTCTTCTCAATCTCGAAGCATCTCGGTGCGGAAATATCCTCCAGGTTTACACCGCCGAAGCTTCCAGCCAGAAGGCGAACGGTCTGCACGATCTCATCTACATCCTTACTTCGTACACAAAGCGGAATAGCATCCACATCACCAAACTCTTTGAACAGAACGCATTTGCCCTCCATAACCGGCATACCAGCCTCTGGACCGATATCTCCAAGTCCAAGAACAGCGGTACCGTCAGTTACTACAGCAACCGTATTCCAACGTCTAGTCAATTCATAACTTTTATTAATATCTTTCTGAATCTCAAGGCAAGGCTGTGCAACACCAGGGGTATAAGCAAGGCTTAAAGCATCCTTGGAATCAACCTTTGCTCTTGAAACAACTTCAATTTTACCTTTTAACTCATAGTGCATCTTTAAGGATTCTTTTGCGTAATCCATGTTCGTATCTCCTCTTCTGAAAAAATGTGTGGGCACTTACTCTCATTATTATATACAGTAAGTTCCACTAGGATACAAAATATCCACTTTGGGCTACAAGGGAAAGTATATACGAAACTTCGTCAAATCACAACATGAAAATATGAATAAATCTCTCAATATTCTATTTTCTTATAATTCTCTTACTCCACATTCTTCAGCGCCACATCCATCGGGATCTTCTTGATCCTTCTAAATTGCAGCAAGGCTACCAGAATATACGCTCCCATTCCCATTGCAAACATCTCCGGATAAACCGCTGGTTTCAGATATAAGGTCAGCCAGCCTGAGAAGGATGACATCAGATATCCGTAAATTCCATATATCGTCCAGGTAGACAGCAGCAGGCTGAATAAAATGGACAAGATCACCACCCACGTAGTGGATGTAAGATACAGGCTGTTGATCTCTCTGTTCTCATACCCCAGAATCTTTACCATAGAAATGGCATTGGCATTTTTCTCAATGATCAGCTTGGTAAGCAGATAGATCAAGAGGGCAAACAGCACAACTGCAAATATATTGATCAGCTGGAACATTTCTCCCATAGACACATCCAACTGACGGCTGACCTTTGTCAGATCGTCCTCCGTAATTGTTGTTGCGATCAGATCCTCATCCAGATCTGTGATCTTTTCCCTGGAAAAATAACCGTTAAAATAATCCTCCTTTTCCCCAAAGGTTTTCCTGTAGGAAGAAATCGGCATAAATACTGTCAAAGATGCCGGATAATCGTAGATTCCCTGCACGAAAAATTCATAGGTCTCACTTCCGTAAGCTTCCTTCAGAACAATGGTATCTCCGGTCTTTACCTTATATTTCTCTGCATAACCATCGGAAATCAAGACTCCGTCTTCTGGAAGCTCTGCCTTTACATATGCACTGTCCTCAGAAATGCCATAGACCGTTATGGTCTCTCCCTCCTGATCCGGCAATACATTTTTCATGGAATTCAGGCAGAATTTTTCTGCTGACTTCTCATTTGTTTTCAAAGATGGAATAAGAAATTTCTGCAGCATTCCCATAACCGTATATTTCTCATCTTCATCTGGCTCCTCTGGTACATTCAGCACATACTGGTACGGCGCAATCATATTCTTCAAAATTTCTTCCTGATAATGATCCAGAAGCGGCTTCATCATCATTCCAAAAAGCAGCAGTACATTTGCAAAAAAGATTCCAATAAACAAAGTCAGATAACTGGACTTATTCTGCAGGATAATACGCAGCCGGAAGCGGTTGAAAAACTTAAAATCCGGAAGGCGCACAGCTTTTTTCCGTTTGGAGGAAGACAGATCATGACGCAGGAATTTCAAAGGAGAAAGACGTAGTTTCCTTGAAATCAAAATCAAATTGATTCCCAGCATGATCACTACCGGAACTACTGTGGTCAGTATAAATGCATCTGCGTTCCAGCGAGTTTCATAGGTAGGCAGGCTGTAACTGCCATAATACATACCTGCACAAAGATCTTTAAAGGAGGTGTAGCCCAACACGTTTCCAAGAACAGAAGCAACCACAGTTACGATCACTGGCATGGAAATATAATGGAGCAAAAGTTCTTTTCTGGTATATCCGGAAGCACGCAGAGTCCCGATCACAGAAGCTTCTTTTGTAATGGTATTATTTGTTGTAACTGCAAACACAAAAGCAATAATCACGATCAGAATATACAGCAGTACCTCCATCATAGCCTTATCACCGCCCATATCCTCACCGGTAAAAGTAATGGCCTGATTGGAATAGGCCGGGATAAAACCGGTCACATTTCCATATTTGACCAGAACCTCCAGAAAATCCTCTGACATGTTTTTCGCTTCAATATCATCCTTTGGTGCAGTCTCATACTGCCAGGAATAACGGTACTCCAGATGTGTGGTTCCAAAAACATCTGTCCCTTCTTCTGTCATAATACCTACACCGAATTTTACCGCATCAAACATCATATCGCTGTTATCAGAAAATAAACAACTGTAGTCGGGTAATGCCACATATCCGGTAACAACCAGCTCTTCTCCTGCAATTTCTATCTTATCGCCAACCTCCAGCTGGTTATTGTCTGCATACATTCGGTCGATAGCGATCTCATTTTTCGCAGCTGGCATTGCCCCTGACATCAGGCACACAAGATTCATATCCGTACGATCCTGATAGATGCGCATGGTTCCCTCTTCGTTTCCATCCAGATCCGAATCTACTGGTTCATCACGGTAAAAGTTTTCGCAGATTCGTACTTTTCCATTTTTTTCAATTTTCTTCAAATCGTTTTCGCTGGCTTTCGAAGAAAAGGTAAAATTGCCATGTTCAATATTATATTTTTCGAAACCCTCATCATAGGCTGCCAGCATACTGTCATCAGCCACCAGAAATCCGGACACAAAACCAATGGTCAATGTCAGAAACAGAAAAATAACAATATATTTTCCAAAATCACTTTTCAGTTCTCTTGGAAGACGTTTCCACAATGGATTCTTCATAGCGCACCGCCTTACCAGTCCAGATCGTCAGCTGCGACTTTGGACTCATTGAGATAGTTTTTGCGGATCTGACCGTCACGAAGCTTCACTACGCGGTCTGCCATATTCTTAATGGCATCGTTGTGGGTAACCATGATGATGGTATTTCCGTACTTCTGGTTGACCTGCTCGATCAGACGCAGAATTTCCTTGGATGTGTTGTAATCCAATGCGCCTGTAGGCTCGTCGCAGAGAAGAATGTCCGGATTTTTTACAATGGCACGACCAATGGCCGTTCTCTGCTGCTGACCGCCGGAAAGCTGGTTGGGCAGCTTATGTCTGTGCTCATAAAGTCCCAGCGTATGAAGCAGTTCATCAATATCAAGCGCTTTATCACTAAGATATGCTCCCACCTCGATATTTTCTTTTACATTTAAATTGGGAATCAAGTTGTACATCTGGAAAACATATCCCAGATGCTTCCGGCGGTAAAGAGTCAGCGCTTTCTCCTTCATATCTCCTGTTTTTTCCCCATCTATGGAAATATAGCCCTCATCTGGCTCATCAATTCCCCCGATAATATTCAAAAGTGTGGATTTTCCAGAACCAGACGGTCCAAGAAGCACACAGAATTCCCCTTTTTCCACAGAAAAATCAATTCCCCGAAGGACCTCTGTCCTACTGTCTCCGGAACCAAAGCCTTTCTTCAAATCTTTAATTTCAAGAAACATCTCTTTTCCTCCCTGTAAACCATTATCGTTCATAAACATTTTTCATAAAAAACAATTACAAGCATTCATCATTCTGTCTTTTGTTAGTTTATGCTAACTTATATTTATCATACCTCTTTTATCCGGTTATGAAAAGGAGGGGAATTGAGAATAATTCTCAACATCTGCATTTTCGCTTTTTCGAAAATTATTTTGTTAAAAATCACCTTTACCAAATTTTTCCTCTAAATTTTTTACATATTTTTTCACAGAAAATGTGGTATTTCCATAAAAAATTCGATATAATATTCACAATGTTTATAGCTTTTCACAACATTGTGAAATCTATTATTTGGGAGATTTTTGCATGAAAAAAATAGCACTTATTACAGATGGCTGGGGACGTTATGTAACCTATACCTGGATTCAGGGATATCGAAATTACATGGCTGCCCACCAGGCAGATATGGATTTATATATTTTTCAGAGCTTTGGAAATTTCAGTATGGATGAGAAGCATAATGCAGGAGAATATAACATTGCACGGCTTCCGGATTTTTCAGAATTTGACGGCATCCTTCTGGATCTTGCCACCGTGTCCCAGCCAGACCTGATTGCAGAGATAATTGAACGCGCGAAGTTCAGCAACATCCCAGCAATTTCTCTTCTTGAGCAGATTCCAGGACTGTACCATTCCGGAATTGACAACTACGAAGCCATTACCCGAATTATTGAGCACCTGATCACAGAACACGGATGCCGTACCTTAAATTTCATCGGCGGGCCTGAATTTAACAGGGAAAATCAGCTCCGTTTCAAAGCTTACAGGGATGCCCTTCTTCGCCATGGGATTCCTTTCGATGAGCAGCGCGTGATCCATCATAATTATGAAATTGAAACCGGAATCCAGGCATTTTCCACATTTAAAGCGAAAAACCTGCTTCCAGATGCCTTTGTCTGTGTCAACGACAATACAGCTGTAGGCGTCTGTCTGGCCGCCAAGGAAGCCGGATATTCTATCCCCGGGGATTTTCTGGTAACCGGTTTTGACAACGAAGATAAGGCTTCCTATTATGAGCCCAGAATTACCACGGTAGGTTTCTCCAAAGCCGATATCATGGAAAATGCCCTTTTAATGCTGGAAAAAATCTGGAATGGAAATGCAGAGGAAACTTATATATACGCACCTTTCACCTACGTTTTTCAGGAAAGCTGCGGCTGTGTTTCCCAGAATCCACCTGACCGTGGAGAGTATGTAATCAAGCGCATCGTAACAGAAGCACGCCAGAGCGATATGCAAAACTGGATGATGGATCTGAACCGTGTTCTCCTGGACTGTGCAGGATACACAGAGCTTGCAGGACGTATGCAGAACTGGCTGACAAAGCATGGCTGCGGAAATATTTATCTGTTTATGAACCCGGATATCTTTATGAGCGAAAATATGGATGCACTGCCTGAGCTTCCGGAGGATACCTATCTGATAGAAGGCTATCCAGGGGAGATGGCATTGGTTTACCCTCCTCTGGAGGGTACGAACCATCTTCACCTTAATCTGAAAGAAATTCTTTCACTTCCACAGACCGAAACTGCCGGAAGACAAAATATTTACCAGTTCTGTCCTCTGCATTTTCGTGAACGGGAGATTGGCTTTCTGATCATCACCAATTGTGATTATCTTCTGGAGCATCAGTTCCTGTTCGAAACCTTAAATGCACTCCAGACTTCCATGGAAGCCCTGTATGCAAGACTCACCCTGCGTAAAATGAATAAACAGCTTTCTCAGCTTTACATCCATGATTCTCTCACCGGGCTCTACAACCGGATGGCTTACGAGAAGCTTGCCATGCCTCTTTTCCATCAGTGCATGCAGGAAAATCAGCCAGTTGGAATCATGTTTGTGGATGCAGATCACCTGAAATATATCAATGACACCTTTGGGCATGATATGGGAAATCTTGCTATCAGCAGCATTGCTTCCGTCCTGCGGCAGCACTGTCCGGCAGAGTCCGTTTCCATACGCTATGGAGGAGATGAATTCGTATGCGTGATTCCTGATTATAATAAACAGAAAATACAGGAGCTGGCTCATACCCTTCTGGATTCTCTGGAAGTGTTTTCTGCCAACAGCCGTATGGGCTTCCCCATTGAGGCAAGCATCGGATGGGTAATTGCCGATGATCCGGATCTGCCCTTGAATGATTATATCAATCTGGCAGATGAGAAAATGTATTCTGTGAAAAAGTCCAGAAAAGCAGAGCGGAAGGATTTCTAAACGGACAGGGGACCTCTGGCGACATCACCATATAGGAAAGTCAGTTACTTTGCAGCTGACGTTCAGAACTTTCCTTGTAAAAAAATGTATGATGCCAGATCAGGAAAGCAAGAACTGTCCAGATCTTGCGGCTGTTGTCCTTTTTCCCTTCTTTATGTTCTCTCAGAAGCTGGAGCAATTTTTCTGTATGGAAAAATTCTTCAGCTTCTTTTGATGTGAACAATTCTTTCACCATCTGATACCAGTCGTCCTGGCGCAGCCACACACGGATGGGGATTGGAAATCCCAGCTTCTTCCTTCCGTCAGTATCCTGAGGGATATACTTCGAGACCGCCTTTCGGAAAATATCCTTCGTTGTACCATCAGCAATCTTAGCTTCCTTAGGCAGCCCAGCTGCAAGCGTCCATACATCCTTGTCCAGAAACGGCACCCGCACTTCCAGGGAATGAGCCATACTCATCTTGTCCGCTTTCTGGAGGATATCGCCGGGAAGCCAGTAATTGAGGTCTACGGACTGCATTTTCTCCATATCCTGAAGGTGAGATTTCCCCAATCCATCCCTTCCACTTTTCTTTTCTATACGGCACACTTTATGTGTGTGCTTAGTTCTGTCTGTCTTTTCAAGGAAACGGTCATTTTCAATTTCTTTATAAAACGGCTTCAGGAATTCCTGGGTTGTCTGCCCTGTCACGCCTCCTTTTAAAATCTGATTTTTCTCTTTTTCACCATAAATATATGCATTTCCGATAAATCGTTCTTCTACTTTCTTTCCTGCGCGTATCAGGAAGTCCCTGCCTTTCACATCTGGCAGTTTCGCTGCCAGCCGGCCCACAGCCCTTCTGATTCCAAATGGGATCCAGCCAACCATTTTCAGAGCTTCCGGCTCCCGGTAAATGTTATATCCACCGAAAAGCTCATCCGCGCCCTCGCCGGAAAGCACTACTTTCACATGCTTCGCAGCTTCCTGTGCCAGAAAATAAAGGGCAACTGCGGATGCATCTCCTGAAGGTTCATCCATATGGTACATGACGTCTGGAAGGGAATTCCAGAATTCTTCTTTGGAAATGATTTTTACATGGTGCCTAAGGCCTGCTGCTTTCGCAACCTGGGCAGCTTTTTCCACCTCATTGTAGCGATTGCCTTCGTCAAAGCCTACGGTAAAGGCCTGGTCTGCTCCGGAAGCTGCTGCCAAATAGCCAGAATCCACACCGCCGGACAGAAATGCGCCAACCTCCACATCGCTTAACATGTGGTGCTTTACGGAATCGTCCAGGATGGTTTCAAGCCTGGCCTGAAGCGGCTGCATGTCTGGATTGTTTTCTTTTAACTCATTGACATTTTCATCCCTGCGAGTCCCAACATTTGAATTCTCTTGACTTTCTTCCCATTGACCGAGTGTAAGTCTGGCTTTAAAATACGATTTTATTTCATATTTTCCATCTCTATAAATAAGCACATGCCCCGGCATCAGCTTATAAATTCCTTTAAAAAAGGTCTCTTCCAGTGCTGAATATTGAAAGGACAGATACTGCTCCAACGCCAGTCTGTTCACTTCTCTCTTATACCCTGGAAACGCCAGAATGCTCTTGATCTCAGATGCAAATACGAAATGCCCGTCGATCTGCGCATAATACACCGGCTTGATTCCAAAGAAGTCCCTTGCCAGCATCAAAGTCTGCTCCTTCTCATTCCACACAGCAAATCCGAACATTCCCCGCAGCTTGTCCAAGGCCTTTTCCCCGTACTTCTGAATGGTATTCACCAGCACTTCCGTATCTGAATGGGTGCGAAAAGAAATGCCAGCTGCCTCTAATTCGGCCCGCAGTTCTTTATAATCATAAATCTCTCCGTTAAAAACAATCTGCAGATTCCCATCTGCACTTTCCATTGGCTGCTGTCCATCCTCCAGGTCAATAATACTGAGCCTTCTAAACCCAAGGGTAATCTCGCCACCACAAAAAGAGCCTTCACTGTCTGGCCCTCTATGTTCAATGGATTTCATCATTCTCTCGATCACAGCCTTCTGGTCATTCCTGTGACCGGTAAATCCACAGATACCGCACATATCTTCCTCCGTGTTTAACCGCCGCGTACTTCTGCCACGGCATTATATTTTTCTTTTCCCTTTACGCTTCCTCTTCCCCTTGAGTATGCAAATGGCACAGAATGTACCTTGAAGTGAACTTTAGAATCAAAGTTTGAGATATTATAACATAAACCAAAACTGTCCATGTATTTACAATTTTCTCATACCAGCCTACAATACCCGAATTCAAGTGAAATCTACCGCAAAGTGGCATGTAAATTACAAAATGATTTTTGGTATAAAATCGCCCCTGCGGAAAAAACGGAACCACTGATTTCTCAATGCTTCCGCTTTTTCCGCAGGCGGTCAATACAGAGGTTTCTTGTGATTCGTCCGCAAAAATGTGCCCAATTTACTTTTGTAAATCAACCGTAATACTCTCACCTACCGGAACCGCCAGATCTTCCGGTGCCTGGTTTTCGCCATATACGGTTCCGATTTCTTCTATATATGCATCTTCCGATTCCTTCTGTTCGTAGGAAACGATTTCTCCTGCAGTTCCTGAAAAATGATAAAGCTGCAAAGTTAATTGTTTTGCATGATTTGGAATTTCAAGATTTTCTAATTCAAAGATCAAATTCGGTTTTTCATAGGAAGTGAGATCAAAAACATATTCATTTCCTAAGTCGTCTTTCCCTCGAAGCCAGAATTCATCATCTTTTGCCATATCAGAAAATGATCCTGAAATAGTACACCCGAAGATATTATATTTCATTTCTGAAAGCAAAAACGTCTGATTTTTCTCAATTGGTATGGAGGTTTGAATGTCAATCTCCTTTGTATCCGCTTCCAAAACTTCTGGATCTGCTGTAAATGAAAATTCATACGCATCCTTCTCTTCAACCTGCCCATTTTCATTTTGAAACGTTCCTATTTCAATTTCAAATTTCTGGGAACGATCAGCTTTACTTCGATTAAACTTCGCTACAAAGTATTTAGAAGCTGTTTTTTCTGATCCTGTGCTGTTATTAAGCGCATATTGCCTTTCTAACGCTAATGCCTCCCCATCAACGGCTGCCTGGACACTGTTCATGGAAATATCATTTTCGTCATTTTCGTCTGTCAGAGAATATGCAACCCAGAGACTTTTTTCATCCGCAGCAACCTCCTCCAAAGAAACCGCAATCCCATTTTTTTCAATTGTCTTTTGGATTGCTTTCACATATTCATCTGTGCCCTTCTCAATTCCTAAAATCCGCCCAATAAGGGAGGTCATTTTATACCAGGCTGCTTCCACCTTTTTCTGATGAATAAGACCAACGCCAATGACTGCCACTAATAGGATGCAGGCGGCCACACCCCTTATGTAATGCTGGACTATTACGATTTTATTTTCTTTCCATGGTTTAGCCGCCTGATAGATGTATTTCTCATCGATCTCCTCAAACGCAGTTAAAAATTCCCACCCTTTACTCTCCTTCATAGCCAGCCTCCTTTAACAAACCATAAAGTTTTTTCCTACTGCGAGCCAAAATTGACTTGATCTTGCTTTCCCCACAGGCATGTCGGTCCGCTATCTTTTTTATAGGATCCATATACCAATAACGCCTTATAAAGATATCCCGGTCACGTTCGGAAAGCTTCCCTAAAAAGAAGTCAAACAACTTTACAAGTTCCTTCTTTTTCAGGTAGTCCTCAATGTCAGAAGAAATTGCATTTCCAATCTTTTCCACCTCTCCTGCAATATCCTCCATATGGGAATCCACTCGTTTCTGCGCATTTCTTTTGCGATAGCGGTCTATCGCTGTATTTCTTGTTATTTTAGAAACAAAGGAAGAAAAAACAGATGGTCTCCTGGGCGGAATGTTATTCCATGTAAAAAGCCATGTATCATTTACACACTCCTCGGAGTCTTCCCTGTTATACAAAATATTCTGTGCAATCCTATAACACATATTCTGATATTTGTTTTTTGTCTCTATAATTGCATTTTCATCTCTGGCAAAATACAAGTTAATGATCTGTGAATCATCCATCCTGTGCCCTCCTTTCTTTTTCACTTTATATCACGTATTTTATTACAATTGGTCGCAAAAAGAGAATTTTTTATTTTCCTTCCTGATCCAATACCTCTGTCACATAGCTGCCTTGTCCATCTACGGCAATTACTCGTTCTTTACCGTCTTCAGTTTCAATAATCTGCCCTATTGATACTTGATCCTGCGGTCCCTCAATACTCAAATCTGGATTTTCCTTAAATGTACCCAATGGATATGGATACATTACCCGTTCTCCCTTTGCATTGAAAAATTCATGCAATTCAACTCCAGAACTGGCAGCTACTGAAACAGCACCAATCAGCATACTTACTGATACTCCAATCAATAACAGTTTTCGTTTCATCATATTCATCCTACCTCATTTCCATAATTTTTTCAGCTATAAGCTGTAAACAATATTTTCCAGTTTCCTCTTTTTGTAGTTACTTCATTCCTTTTTCACTATATATCACGTAAAATTTTTGCGTCCGTTGCATACCCTGAAAATTATGTAAAATTTATTTCTATTTTTGCTGCATAAAAAAGACACCAAATCCTTTTGAACATTCTCTAAGGTTTTGGTGTCTTATAAAAAAGTATAATATTATTTCTGAAGCACAAAAAGTGCCTGCTCCAGATTTTTCTTATCCACAAGGATTTCATACTGCTTGGCCTGCTCCGCTGGATTTCCAGCACTTCCCACGCGTCCCCTGAGCGTTCCGCTGCCTGTCCATTCTCCCAGCTGGTCTTTTACTTTGTACTTATACCTGATATTCTGTCTATCCAGAATATCCCGAATCTCATTAAACCGTTTCAGATCTGTGCCAATCCATAGACTTTCTGAATTAAATACTGTAAACATTCTCTTCTCCCCCTTCCATTTCACCTAATTTAATTCGTTCAATAATTTTTGAATTTCTTCTGAACAAATCAACATTCTCATTTTCTCATTACCATCCTCAGTCTCAGGTTTACCGCAACGAAGATTATTCGGATGTTCTGATATACAGCAATTTTTATACCAGCATTCCCCCATGAGTGCACCTTTAACAGACCACTTCTCATTTTGCGTAAACTCACCTACCAGTGATTTCATTACCCGTTCTGTAGAATATCTCTTAAAGCTAGCCAGATACTGCAGCGTCTTCTCATCATCAATCTTGCTCAAATTGATTCTATGATTCTCAATTGCCGATAAAACAGCTTCACGAATCCTGATTTTATCCGTCTTTCCAGAACCAGTCCATTGAACCAGATAATCAAATGCGAGAATCAAATATTCAAAACAGATCATATCCAGAATTATTATTCTTCCATTTGATTTTTCTGCTATGGATTTCAACAAACGATATTTATTACGGATATCCTGATTATCAACTACATAATCAAATGCAATATAATACTTATCTTCCTCTTCTGGTCTTAAATCTGATACTGCATTCAGAATGCCCTGATTACTTTCCTTGCTTTCAACTACAAGAGCATTTTCAAAGAAAAGTTGATTAACCAATTTCCAGAAATGAAGTCCTGCGCCGGTATCCTCAGTCCATAAGTATTTCATATCACAGTTCCTCTTCCAGCGTTATCCGATTTCCCTCAACCTTCAAAATCTTGAAACTCTTATCTGATACATTAAGACCATCACAATTTCTTGAAAACAGCATATATTGATTTGAAAATTCAAAATTGATAAATCTTCGGATTTCATCATTAAGCAAAATATCTGCATTGTCAATTACAATAAAATTACCACGGCACTGTTTAAGCGTCTCCAAAAGATTATCCGATTTATAATTAAATAATTTAATTCTTTTATACTCATCAGTAAACCTTAAATCTTCCAGCATTTCATAGAGAACTGTTTTGCCGGTTCCACTATCTCCACCAACAAGAGTAATTCTGTCATCAAATACTAAATCATAGGAAAAAGGAGCCGCTTTAAACGTAATATTTTTATAAATCATCAGTTTCTCTCCTTTCATACTCCCTGCTCCACCAAGCATTATACCCTTTACTGCCAGTTACTACATCCGAATCATTGAATCTGAACTTTGCACTATCCGGAATATCAGCCAGTGATGGTCTGGACATATAAATTTTTATGTTGTCCATTGCAAAAATGATTTTAAGGACATTCGGCCCGCATTCTTCTACACAGACCACTTTATCTGGATGTTTTACAATATTGAGCAACGTCTTACATCCAGAAGATAAATTACGAATGGTACCCAATCCATACTTTGTTTCGATGTGCTTATCTGAAGTTAGTTTGGCATCATCCACTTGCTGAATAAGTTCTTTCTCATTTTGGGTCATTTCTTCATTTCCGGTATTCAAATTAAAATATAAATCATTTTGAATGATCCAATCTTTTGACTCTTTTTTTTCTGTATATATATCAATCATTCAGCGTCACTCCTTTGATGGAATTACTGTACCATAGTTATAATATTATTTAAAATTCCAAAATAGTTCCTTTTGTCAGTTTTATTATATCATCATCCCAGTTGGTTGGAAAAGCAATTTTTGTTAGGATTGTTCTTTTATAGAAGCATTAATATAAATTCCTGATTGCCAAAATACAAGCTATCGCCTATACTTCTTTTATAAAGAAATAATTGGTATCAACACTGCAATCAGTGTATGAATACAAAATCCGCTTACGAAAGGGGGACTTTTTTATGAAAATGAATCGTGTGTGGAGGGTTCACACTTCCTAAGCCTAACCCTCCGAATAAATTCTGGAGGAAATAAAATGGAAAATCGAATTACTGTCCGTGAAGCAATCACAGAAATCGAAATCGCTGCTTTCTGGGAGCAACTTTACAATTACTACAAACGTGATATTTTTCCTGATTCTGTAGACGGAGAGCAAAATCATTTCCTCGGGGGCGAATATCGACAACATATGGAGATAATTCACAAAAGGCCACAAGATCGTTGCTACTACCTGCTTTTTTATCAGAATGAACAAAATGTAGGTTTTGCAATGCCTGTGATTTACACAAGCGAAGATGGAAAATGTTTTATTATGGACTTTTGCGTTTACCCTGAATTCCGTGGAAATGGTATGGGAAAAGAATGTGCCAGAGCACTTCTGAAATGGGCTGAAAAAAATGGGGCATTTTATGCAGAGCTGAACTATAGCGACAACGTTCGCCGAAAACATTTCTGGCAAAGCATTGGTTTTGTCCAAAATGGTTCTGACCAGTGGGGTGATCCCCTAATGCTCTTTCCCCCAAAGGAGAGAGCCCCAATCTCAGTGGAAATCCTCACTGATTCTGAAGACTGGCAGCTTCAAAAACTGGAAAATGGTTTTCGAGCTGAAGTCGGAGTTCCTGCTTTAACGGAAGAAATGTACAGCAAGCTTACTGCCGCAATACAAAACGGTGAAACCACATTTTTCCTTGCCAAGCGTGGCTACCGGGCTGTTGGAATGTGCAGCATAACAAGATATTTCTCTTCTTCCCTCTGCTCTGAAACAGGAATTTTGTCCGACCTTTATGTGGAGCCAGTATTTCGTAAAAAACGAATTGCGCAAATGCTATGCATGGCAGCAATGGATTTCTGTAAGGAAAACAATATTGCAAATCCATCTGTTTTTTGCAGCCCCAAAGAAAAAAAGCTATTTCAAAATCTTAATTTTAACAATACCTTGGATATCCTATTAATGCATTCAAATTAATTCACATTTTAGGGCGCTATATCACATTTGGATATAGCGCCCGATTCCATCATCTCATTCTTCAGATTTTTTCAAAAATAACTTGTCACCACAAGTCACCACAAAATAAGTCTTTCGAAAAAACATAAAAAAAAGCCAGAAACCCTTGATTTTTCTAGGTTTCCGGCTCTTCTCAATTACGTGTGTTAGAGGATTCGAACCCCCGGCCTTTTGGTCCGTAGCCAAACGCTCTATCCAGCTGAGCTAAACACACATTTATTACTTGTGAAGTACTTGTCCCTCACAACAATGGATATTCTACACGATACCTGTGGTTTTGTCAACACCTTTTTGAAATTTTTTTAAAATATTTTTTTTTAGGTATTTTTTGCACGATTGGTACTATTTTAAAGACTCTATCAGAGCTCTCTAACTTCTTCCAGCATGACGGTGCCTCCCTATCTCCTGGCTTTCTTCGCCTGCCAGTTCAGCACTGCGCCCATCATATAAATAGCCGGGAACATCAGCATTCGGATCACGGAAGCCGGATCGAAATCTCCGAAGATCATAGTAACGATTACTTCTGCCACAACCTCTGCAATAAGAAGGCCTCCCATTCCCACACAAAGGCCTGCATTCTCCACCTTACCAGCCTGTTTCACTCCAACCACGCCAGCTGCCAGGTAGATCACTCCTGCCACCAGAACCATCACATTGCTTGCCACCAGCTGGCTGTAAGTCATACCGTTCTGATTCAGATATTCTACAACTGCGCTGTCACTGCTACCCTTCATAACCAGGGAAAGATTGTTTCCACTTCCAAATGCCAGCAGAACGCCAAGAAAAAGCAGGAGCATTCCTCCCACCTTCAGGATGGTCTCTCCCGGTGCCTGTTTTTTCAACATAATCCAACTCTCCTCATTTAATAGAATTTTCAAAAACACATTTCAAAAGGATCTAACATTTTTTCTATAAAAATTACGGACAGACATATAAAGTCTGCCCGATAATTTTTATAATTTACACAATCAACAAGCCAAAGTCCATGCTTGCATGAAACCTTAGCGACTGCTGCGATAACGAATCAAAACTCGCAGAGCGTGTTTTGTCTCGTTTCCAATTTTCTTTAGCTCTTACTTACGCATCCAGAAGGAACGCCTTATAAGCCTTCTTCGCCTCGTAAACATCCGCCTTGCTGGTAACCTCCCACGGTGCATGCATACTGAGAACAGAAACACCGCTGTCAATTACTTCCATACCATAAAGAGCTGCGATAAAAGCGATGGTTCCGCCGCCGCCTACATCAACCTTACCAAGCTCAGCTGTCTGGAAGCAAACCTTATGGTCGTCAAAAATTCTGCGGACTCTTGCCACATACTCTGCATTGGCATCATTGGAGCCGGATTTTCCACGGGCACCTGTAAACTTGTTGAGAACGATACCTCTTCCAAGATACGCAGAGTTCTTTTTCTCAAAAGCTTCTGCAAATGCAGGATCATAGCCGGCACTTACATCTGAGGAAAGCATGCTGGAATTCTTCAGAGCCTTTCTCAGTCTGAGATCTGAATACTGTCCCATTGCATCCAGGACCTCTGCTACACTGTTCTCAAAGAAATGGGACTGCATACCAGTTGCTCCCACGCTTCCGATCTCTTCCTTATCTACAAGGAGACAGCAGCTTGTACGCTTCGGTGCTTCCATCTCAAGAAGGGCCAGAAGGGAAGTATATGCGCACACTCTGTCATCCTGTCCATAACCAGCGATCATGCTGCGGTCAAGACCACAGTCACGAGCCTTGCCAGCTGGAACGATTTCAAGCTCTGCGGAAAGGAAATCTTCCTCTTCCACACCGTATTTCTCGTTCAAAATACGAAGTACATTCTCCTTAACAGCCTCTTTCTTCTTGTCATCCGGAAGATCCTTCAGTGGCTGGCTTCCAATCAGGATATCCAGCTTCTCACCCTCAACAGCCTCAGAAGCCTTCTTCGCCATCTGCTGTCCTGCAAGATGGATTAAAAGGTCTGTGATGTAAAGAACCGGATCGTCCTCATCCTCGCCGACGGTTACATTTACAACAGTGCCATCCTTCTTCACAATTACACCATGCATTGCCATTGGAAGAGCAACCCACTGATATTTCTTTACTCCACCGTAGTAATGGGT
This sequence comes from Ruminococcus sp. RTP21358st1_G6_RTP21358_211008, assembly GCF_040908885.1. NCBI lineage: Bacteria > Bacillati > Bacillota > Clostridia > Eubacteriales > Oscillospiraceae > Ruminococcus > Ruminococcus sp. RTP21358st1_G6_RTP21358_211008. Next base: position 12,972 of record NZ_JBDGDM010000043.1, on the reverse strand, counting down.
ATCAAGATAAGCCAGATCCGTATCCTCATATAACGGATTCTGCTTAATATCCAGTCTCGGAGAATCAATATGAGCACAAAGGATATTCATACCCTGTGCCAGATCATCCTCTCCAATATGATACAGGGCAATGATTTTCTGCATTCCGACCTGGTAAACTTTATCTCCTGCTTTCAGATCTTCGCCATTTTTCACCTTTTCTTCAAAGGAAACATAGCCTGCTTCCTCAGCCTCTTTCACAATCTGTGTGATACATTCACGTTCTGTCTTTCCTACATTTAAGAAATGACGATATTTCTTTGCCACAGTTTCCAGATCCTTCATATCAGCATCTGAATATGTGAGCCATGCGTTTGGACGTTCCATAATCTATATCCACCTTTCTCCTGTTTTCATTTTACACAGGGAAAATAATCCCTGTGTTTTCCTCATCCAAAATTCATTATAGCGTATAACCAGGTAAAAAGCTACTGGCAAATAGGTTTTCTTGCACAAATCTTTTGTCGCGCAGTCCAACACTTTGCACTGCCTTTTTTGATATGGCCAAATCCGGTTCAAGGTCTCCTGTATCGGTTAAAACAAGCATATACTTCCTGTCGTCTTGGCACTGCATAGCCGCAGGAAGTATATCCTTCTGACAGAAAAGACAGCCCTTCTTTTTCCAATTTACTGCAAAGCAGCTCCACAATTTCCGGCAGTGTTCTTTTCCCATCAATCAGTTTTTCCACTGCATATTTCAGCAACGCTCCTAAAGCTCCTGTCTGCTCACTGTCGATCAGCTGTTCCACATATCGCAGATCCACTTCCTGTTTTCCAATGGAAAAACCATCTCTGCCATGTACCTTTACTTTCAGCCTTTCCGGCTTATCCTGCGCCTTAGAATGACCGTAATAAGCCTTCTTGGAACCGTTCAAGAGCGTATTTTTTGACATGATGCGATGGCTTTGTGGGGTTTTAAATCCAGCTGCCGTATTCTCATTTAAAGGATAATCCCTGCAAAGTTCACGGACTTTTTCTGTGATATCTACTGGCATATAATTGTCCATCTGAATCACGGTATCTGCAATATGGAAAAAAGCCCCGGAGCTTCCGGCAACCAGAATTGTGGAAATCCCCTCCTTTTCATACAGATCCCGGGCACGTTCCAGAAATGGGGTGATCGGCTCTTTTTCCCGGCTGATCACATGCCGCATAAAGGCATCGCGCACCATAAAATTACTAGCAGATGTATCTTCATCCAACAGAAACACCTTGCTTCCTAACTCTATTCCTTCCACGATTCCTGCTGCCTGGGAAGTACTTCCGCTGGCATCTTCCGTGGAAAAACAGGTGGTATCTTTTTTATTGGGAAGGTCATTTATAAATAGGGAAATATCCACATCTTTCACAAATCGACCATCCTCAGAGCGCAGCTTCTGGGCTGTGGAATCCGTGATCACATATTCTCTTCCATCTCCCTGAATGTGGTTATACACGCCCAGTTCCAATGCATTCAGAAGGGTAGATTTGCCGTGATAACCACCACCAACGATCAACGTGATTCCCTTAGGAATTCCCATTCCGGTTATTTTTCCCTTATGGGGAAGCGCCATAGTCACCCGAAGACTTTCCGGCGAAGAAAATGTCACGCTCCCTTTCATCGGCTTAGATGAAATACCACTCTCTCTTGGCAGAATCGCGCCGTCATTTACAAAAGCAACCAGGGAACGCTTCTTTAATTCTTCCCTGATATACGCCTGATCTTCTGCCAGGAAAATAGTATTTTCCAGATCTTTTCCACTTAAATTTCTGTATACAAATGCTTTTTCCACACAAGCCGGCAGAAATTCAAAGAAAATTTTCTCCAGCTCTCCCGCATTTATAGTACGTCCATTTGCCGGAAATCCTACAAAAAACCGGGCTGTAATCCCCTGATTTGTAATCTCACAGGCCGTTCGCTCCAGCACCTCCTGACCGCATCTGGTCACAGAAATAAGTCCACTTTTTCCAGAGCCTTTTGCCCGAAAAGTATAGCGGTTCACCTGCTGTTCAAACTGTCTGGTAAGATAGTCTGCCAGAGTAATTCTGGTCAGTTTATCTTTATAATATTCCGCTGGAAATCCAGCTTCTCTGTGGGAAATTTTCACACTGACATGGGACGGTGATGCAAATGGATCGCCCTGTACATGATCAATTGACAAAACATATTTCTTAAACTGATATGCCCCTTTCAGGGATTTATAAGCAGGATAGCTCTTCCGGTTGATGGAACGGAGCATGTCCTGTAACTGATTTGCTGACTGCATAAGTACCTCCATTGTCTATAATAACATTGTCAAGCAACGATATCACGCTCTAACTCTTCGCCGCATTCAGTAATAATACTAATTTTTCCCACAACGTAAAACCACCGCCCAGTCAGCGTTCTTGCCAACAGACGGTGGTTTATTTATACATTTTTAGGGAAAGGAAAGAGTTTTTCTTAAGAGTTCTTTCTCTTAAGATGTATATATCATATCGCATAATTGTGAAAAGCATTTGTCCAAATTATAATTTTTTTCTAAAATTTCTAAAATGAAAATAACTAATTCGTAACTGGCATCACAATTCCATCCCTGTTCTTCCCATTGTGTCCTGTTTTCAGATCATAACGTTTCATTATCTTCTGAAAGTCAGAACATAACTCTTACCATCCGTTAATACTATGAAGATTACTGTTCACGCCCTTCACAACAACACGCTTCTCAATGCACAATGTCAGTCGTGTCTCTGTTCCTCATTTCCATACGCCTCGCAAAATCTTGCAGCGAATGCCGGTGGTTCGTTATTGGCATAAAGGTGGGAAATATCACCGAAAGAGCTCATGCGGAAAGCTGCTATTCCCTGACGGCGTTCTTCTGTGGTCAAAGTTGTCACAGAGGATGGGGCAGCCACGCAGCCATGCCAAAGTACCATCGGAGAGATATTCAGCAGATGGCTGAGAAGTACACACTCCAATCCAAAATGACAGAAGAAAATAATCGTGTCATTATTCTCCTCATTTACTTTATAATAATGGCCTTCCCTCTCATATCCATGCTTCGCCAGAAGCTTGTCGAACTCCCCGATCACACGGTCATACTCTTCTTTCACATGACCTTCCTGCATAGCCTCATTCTCAAACCAGTGGTCATACTGGAAAAAGCGCTCGTCTGCCATCCAGTCCTGTGGCAGCCAGTCCCATGCAATAATCTTCTTATCTTTCACATCCGGGCGCCAGATCTGGCAGGGAAACTCCTTCAACCATTCACACTCTGTGGCTGTTCTCCCCATCTTTTTCAAAGTGGGAGCCGCAGTATCCTTCGCTCTTCCAAGGGGAGATACATAGAAAGCTTTTACATCTAATTTGGAAAGCTTCTGGGAAAGATACTCCACCTCTTTCCAGCCTTTTTCCGTAAGGGAATCTATATCATAATCCGGGTCACCATGGCGTACAATCAATAATTTCATAATGTCACTCCTCGTTATTTCGCTTTTGAATCACTAATAATTTCAAGCTGTTTCTTATTTCATTGAACAATAACGATTTTAGCATATCTTCACAGATAATTCACCATATTTCTTACCGTCATTTCTTTACAATTTTTGTGAAAGAAGTATATAATAATGCTATATCAACAGGTCTTTTGACGCTCATATCTTATATGAATTCAAACAGACGCTGATCGGATCATACTTTAATAAATACAAGAACTAAGTGGACGCAATAACCACTTTCAGATTACATTTTATCCCTCAATATAACTCAATTTACGATTCAAGCGAGGTACCCACATGAAAAAACTTGCCGTCATTTTCCCAGGTGTCGGTTATACCTGCACCAAGCCCCTTCTCTATTATACTGCTTCCATGGCTGCTGAACGTGGTTATGAAATCATACGCCTTGACTACGGCCAGGACATCCACACCTTCCACGGCCGCACCCCAACAGAACTGGAACCTATCATAAAACTGGCAATAAAAAGAACGCTTCCCCAATTGGAAAACGTTCCTTTCTCTGAATATGATGACATTATTTTTATCTCCAAAAGCATCGGCACCACCATCGCCTGCCAGCTTGAAACAGCCCTGCAGCTGAAAGGAAAGGTTCATCAGTTTCTCATGACTCCGATTCCTTCCACTCTCCGTTATCTCTCCGATATCAACGGGCTCTTCTTCGCCGGAACCGCCGATCCCTATATGCCGGAGTCCAAGATCCGCGCTGCCGCAAGAAACTTCCCCGATAAAACCGGCGGGATTTTCGAGGGCTGCAACCACTCCCTGGAGCAAAAAGGCGACACTTTAGGTGCGCTGAAGAATGTCAGACTGATTGTAGAATGTCTGGATAAAATGCTAACAAACGCTTGAAAAAAAGCTTCCTATTTACCAGAGCGTGTTTCACGATTCCAATTTTACATATTTCCACTTATTGCAGCAGTTCCATTCAGCATTCCCATCCCCTGCAGTAAGCTTATAGTATCCCTTATCCCAGCTGCATAAGCAAGATCTGAATATCTCTCGTCCCGGGTCTGCAGGCAGGCGATGTAATCATCGATCACACGCTTTACAGTGTGGGATAATTGCAGCTGGTCATATCGTTCCTCCAGATACTTCAGATCCTCATTGTCCTGTCTGATGTAGGAAGCATTTTCATCCACCCGCTGCTGCTCCATCACCATTTTCTCAATGTTCTGAAGCATAATCATTTTTGTTGTCATTTTCATTATTGATTTCCTCCTGATATGTACTTATAGATCACGGTTCATTGGTAACGTTTTCCCGAATCACACAAGCTGTTCTTCTGTGATTCCAAGCTATTTTAGGGTTACAATTTAAGCAGTGATAAAAAATCCATTTTTCTCACACTTACCGTCATTATTCTACGTTTTATATCAGGATTTTGCAACAAAAATCGTCCGACAACTTTCCCTATAATTCGACAAAAGTGGCCGAAAAGGCGTGTATTTACGCCTTTCCTGGCCGTTCATTGACTCGCTCTTTTGGAGCGTGTTTGAAAAGGACATTCTGCAAAGTGGGGTGTGCAGACTGCGGAAATGATTTTTCAAGCACACTCTAAGCTATGCCCTATTATAATAAAGCGCACCGTTTAAAGCCCAAGGATATCGTTTACAAGAATAACATGTATTCTATCTTTATGCCTGGAATATCTTGTAATCAGAAACTGACAGCAAATCGTATCTGGAGATTTACAGTCAAAGCATTTTCCTGCGGTTTTGCAAGGTGTCTTCACCTCAAACCTCTGTGCATTCGCCGGAGCTGCCACATTTCTTGCCCGCTTCATAGCTGCGTCAAGATCTGAACAGACCTTATTCATTCCCACAATGAAAACCACCTTCTTCGGTCCCTGGGCAATACAGGAAACCCGATTGGAATTTCCATCAATGTTTACCATAACACCATCACTGGTAATGGCATTTGCGCTGGAAAGAAATACATCCGCATCATACGCTGCCATCAGGCTTTCTCTTGGTGCCAATTTCGCGCGATTAATATAATTATAATTTCCATCCTCCAACGCCTTGATCAGTCCGATCTCATGAGCACTTGTGCAGCCACCCATGGCAATACTGCTGCCCTCCGGGATCAGTTCCAACGCCTGCTTTACAGCAGCTTCTCTGTCTGCGGCGTAGTAACCTGACATATTGCGGGATTCCAGGCCTTTGATCACATTTTGAGCCAGTACTTCATTTCTTTTTTGCATATTAATATCCATTGCTTGCTCCTCCTGACATTATTTTAGTATAAATTATAAGCCAAATTTCATTCTTTATCAACTTCCGACTTGACTTATTTTATATTTCGCCAGAGCGTAGTAAAAAAATATATTGTCATTTTTTTTCAGAAAATTTATTTTAATTTTAAACTTCTGTGATATAATGCCTTATTATAGAAATTCTAACGGATAAAACGAGGTAAACCTGGTGAAGAAAAAAACACTTTTGCCTCTTATCATTTTTTTACTGGGCATATGCCTTGTTGGTTTCATTGTATACAAAACAGACACCCACGAAAAGAACGAGAGACACATAACAGCACAATTAAACGCAACAACCTATGTGGAACGCATAAAAAATGAGATTGCGAGTGGTCATCAATCTGAGAGGTTTACACAAAGTAATTTACACTCCGCCCTGTTGCATAAAATAATGCAGATCTGAACAAGACCTGCATTATTTTATGTGCTTTTCACACGTATTTCCCCTTCATTTTATCCGCTTTATCTTCCCAAAATCCGATCCAGATTTTCCAGAATTACATCAACATTGATTGGTTTTGCAATATGTCCATTCCTTCCTGCCTTGATTGCTTTTTTACAATCTTACTTATGTAAAAAAATTGCTTCTATTATACGACTGCGCTACACTATGCACAAGAAAAACATTACTGCGCAATACTTATATCTGCCCATGCATATTTCTGATATAAAATGCAATCTGATAGGGCAGTCTCTCTTCCGGCGTTTTCAACTCATTTCCCAGAATTTTCCTGATATTTCCGATACGGTACAGCACCGTATTGCGATGCGTATACAATTCTGCTGCCACAGCCTGAATACTTCCATTATGCTTCAGATATGACTGAAGAGTTTCCACATAACCGGCATGATATCTTCTGTCGTATTCTTCCAATGCTGCCAGACATTCTGTTTCCATTTCCTTCAGTATTTCTTTATCTTTCACCATATAAAGCAGACGGAACAACCCGCAGTCATCAAACTTTACCACCTGCTTCTTTTGTGTCATCGCTATGTGTGCTGCCGCCTTCGCTCTCTGATAGCTTACCGAAAGCTGGGAAATATCCATACATCTGCTCCCGATTCCCACGCACAATTGCAGTCCGGGCATACGTCTTTTTCCTCTTTTTATGGCCCCCTCTACAAGGCGGCATAAATACTCTTCCGAAAGCGCATTCGCTACCAGCACAAAATCAGAGTTGTAATAAAAAAAGCTTCCATTGTGAGTGATATCCTCCAGATATACCTGTATTCGATAAGACAGCTTTTTTCGCTCCACTGTGTCCATGGAGTCCAGCCCCTCACAAGTCATCAGCAGCACCTGAAAGCTTCCATCTACATCAAAATACTGTAATAAATCTTTTCTATATGCATCCTGATTATCCGGAGTCTCAATAGCTGCAATCAGGGCGGATGCGATCTGCTCATCTGTAGTATCCTGCAAAAATACATGAATACTGAAGTCTTTTATCATATCTGATAAATGCACTTCCCAGGGCACAGTCAGTAGCGGAAGGTCATTTTCATCACAGTATGCTTTCAATTCTTCCGGCACCTCATAAATGTACTGTCCCACATTGATAACAAGCCCTGATGCATGATACCGGTTCAGCTGCTGTGCCAGATGCATCCAGTCTTCTTTTTCCGGAAAGCCAAGCCCGGTTGTCACTGCAAGCTCCTTTCCCCAGAAATTCTGTATGATCGTTGTATCCTCCAGAAGATGTACCCAGCTGATTGAATTGGACCATCCATTTTTTCCGGCCAGAAACTTCATTTCATATCTTGTTTCTGCTGTCAGCATCATATCCTGTATTGTAAAACTCATAAAACCTCCCTTTTCGTTTCCCAACCCCATGCTGTAAAGTTTTCAAATTTTCCACCTTATTATATCATATATTTTGTGCTGGCAACACATAATTCCTCCTTGATTTTTAGAATCCGCCCCCATAGTTTTTCCTTAATTTTGTGCTAGAATATAAGTAACTTAAAAAACAAATTAAAGGAGGCGTGAATATGAAATTCGCAGAATATACAAGTTCCCTGGATGCACTTCCCGTTCCAGAATGGATCATATCAGAACGTTATATGTATTGTGACAATTTTATAAATGACTATACGAAGTCTCGGCATTTTGATCTTCTGGCTTTTGTCAAACGTCTCTTCCGCAAATAATATGCGCTTCTTTTCATAAAAAGGACATCCTAGTTTTCAGGATGTCCTTTCTTTTACTTTTTTCGGTAAATACGAAGCATCAAAGGTGTCTCTACAAGCAGCATGGCAATCCATCCTGCCAGATAGGAATATGGCAGTGCCTCAATACCAAAATTCCATAACAAAACCATCGGTGCCGCTGCAATGACACGGACTGTCATATTGGTAAAGCTGCTCATTAAGGTCACCTTCAGATCTCCGATTCCACGGAAAAATCCCTGAAGCGCATTTGTAACAGCGGGAAGAATATACATTACTGCAATCAGGTGAAGATAAACCACTCCATGTCCGATAACTTCCTCATCTTTTACAAATAATGACATCAATGGTCTGGCAAATCCCAGACAGATCAGCATAACTGCTGCTCCATAAACAAGCTCCAGTATCATTCCACATCGGAAGCCTTCCCTCATACGGTCATTTTTTCCAGCTCCTTTATTCTGAGCCATTAATGCAGTCATCGCATGGGCAATATTCTGTTCCGGTGTGATGGCAAAATCATCAATGCGATTAACCACTGCAAAGGCTGCTGCTACCGATACTCCCATTGTATTAACCAGTGCCTGTATTGCGATTTTTCCCATCTGTACAGTTGCCTGCTGCATGGCTGATGCCCACCCGTAAGCAATGGTTTTCTTCAAAAGCCCGGCATCAAATACCAGCCACTTCTTCCCAAGCCGAAGAATCGGTACTTTTTTCTGTATATAGATAATACAAAACAGACAGCAGAGCGCCTCACTGAGTACTGTGGAAATTGCACATCCATTACTTCCAGCCTTTAATACGATAACGAAAAACAGGTCTCCGAAAATGTTCAGAATTGCACTGATGATCAGAAAGTACAAGGGGGATGCACTGTCTCCCAATGCCCTTAGGGTGCTTGAAAAAAAGTTATATAAAAATGTAAACATTAATCCCAGAAAAATAATCCGCAAATATTGCACTGTCATATCCATAATGGATGGATCCACCTGCAATAACAGCAGAATGGGTACAGCAAATATTACACAAACCAATGTGAGAAAAAACGAAAAAACCGCACCAGACAACAGAGTTGTACTGATCTGTCTGTGCAAGGTCTCATAATCTTTTGCTCCATACTGAATCCCCATCAGGATACTGGCTCCCATACACAATCCGTTCAGAAATAATATCATCAACGTGCTGACCGGATTACAGATTCCCACAGCAGCCAGGGCCTCCTTTCCTACAAAATGCCCTACAATGATGCTGTCAACTGCATTATAGGTCAGCTGAAACAAATTTCCCAAAACAAGAGGAACTGTAAAATTAACAAGAATGGGCATGATTTTCCCAGTAGTCAGATCCTTTGTCATATCCTCACACTCCCAACCCAAAGTTTTGCACACTCACATTTTAGCTTAAAAAAAGTAATTTCACAATGTCCTATTTTAACATTTTATATAGCATATTCTAATCGGATATGTTAAACTATAATTTGTCACTTTCTCTGTTTCATTGATTGTAATAAAATGATATGAGTGTCAAAAGGTCTTTTGACACTCATTTGATACCCGGATTGCTACGCAGCTACGCTGCTCCCGCAATCCTCCAAAACATTCGTAATCCGCTCATTTTTCTTTGAAAAATGGCTACTTACTCATGTTTTTGGCGGGTCAAGAGGTCAAAAAGCCTCTTGCAAGCAAGCTTGCATCGGCTTTCTGACCTTTTGACCCTGGTATCATCATATTATAAATTGTAAGAACTAAGGAAAACTGTAACATGCTAAATAAAAAAGATTTCTTAAAATATGCATCGACATTGGCATTTCCAATTATGATTCAAAATTTGATTTCAACATTGGTGAATATTGCTGATACTGTAATGCTTGGATATGTAAGCCAGACTGCCATGTCGGCTTCATCGCTTGCTAACCAATATACTTTCATTCTTTTTTGTCTATATTATGGTATGGCCACCGGTACTTCCGTTTTATGTGCCCAGTACTGGGGAAAAGGTGATAAAAAGACTGTAGAAAAGATTCTCGGCTTAGCAGAGCGATGCACCTTAATTATCTCTCTGATATTTTTCCTTATCTCCTTTTCCATGCCAACTACGGTTATGAAGATTTTTACAGACAATCCTGATACAATTGCTGCTGGAAGTGAGTATTTGAGGGTACTTTCATTTTCACTTATGTTTATGGGATTCTCTCAGGTTTTTATGAGTGCCCTTCGAAGTATCGGAAAGATAATGCTACCTTCTGTTACATACATTGTCTCCCTTTGTGTCAATGTACTTTGTAATGCCACCTTCATCTTTGGCTTATTTGGACTTCCAAAGCTTGGCGTTACCGGTGTTGCTCTTGGTACTGTGATTGCCAGAATCGCAGAGGTATTGATTTGTCTCATCTACTCCTTGAACAAATCAAATGTGAGATTCCGAATAAAATACTTCTTTGCGAAATCGGGGATCCTGTTCCAGGATTTTATGAAAATTGCAACTCCAGCCGTAATAAATGACCTCGTCTGGAGCTTTGCCAGTTCCGCATTCGCAGCAATTCTTGGGCATATTGGTAATGATATGGTTGCTGCAAATGCCGTCGCTGTTATGGTGGTAAACATTGGTGCTATCGCCTGTCGGGGTTTTGCCAATGCTACTACCATTATTATCAGTCAGGAGCTGGGGAAAAATCACATTGATACAGCCAGAGAATATGGGAAACGGATGCTCAGAATAACCATTATTGTAAGCCTGATCGGATGTGCCGTTATTCTGGCGATTCGCCCCCTGATACTGGATTTTTATCGGGATAAGCTGACAGAAACGGCCATTTATTATCTTGGCGTTTTTATCATTATGACGACCTGGCGTCTTGTTGGAGAAGGTATTAATACCTGTCTTATATGCGGCTGCTTCAGAGGTGGTGGTGATTCCAGATTTGGAATGATCGTTGATTCCATATTTATGTGGCTTGTAGCAGTTCCTCTCACATTTCTTGCCGCATATGTTTTTAAACTACCGCCTATCTGGGTATACTTTGTAATGTCTTTGGATGAACTTGAAAAAATGCCTGTAGTATTTATTCACTATTTCAGAAGAAAATGGCTTACAAATATTACCAGAGATTTTGATTGATCCTACTTATTCACAATTATAAAATGCTCCCTTCTGAATGACAGGTTTTTGTTCTTTCACATTCCTGCCCAGTAGGGAGCATTTCTGAATCCTATGATCTTATTCTTTTTTAACAATCAGCCTTATACTGTAAACCGAGGCTATTGCTATGATAAAGCCTAATGGAATTGCCACACAATAAAACACAAAATTTACCAAATTGTTATATGGGCGGAGTTTATAAATTCCTTTTGAAGTCCGATAAACCTCGACCTTAACTTTATCACCAACGTATACTTTCTGATTATAGGTTTCTTCTCCTTCATAGGATTTTCCATCAACCTCAAATGCTAATTTAGTCCGATATTTTACTGATCTTGAATTCTTTTTATTTTTGTCTTTATCATCACTGTTATCAATCTCACGGCAGGATTCTACAACTGCAATAACCTCTCGTTTGTCTGTAGTGTTTTTGTACTCCTGGCTTTCAATTCTGTTTAAAATCATACCATATATTCCTATACCACACATGGCAATGCCAAGGACTAAACCTAATACCGAATATAATATATTGTTCCGCTTCTCTTTTTTATCCTGCTTCATACACATCCTCCGCAAAACCTGTTTTTGTTTTCGATTCTTGTAAAGAACACATATTGTAAAAAATTCTCCTTCAATTGACCATGTATTCTCTATACTAATAATAATCCATCAAAAACCGGTTTGCACTATTACTTGTGCCAGTAAATGAAGAGAAAATGTTATTGCTTACTTTGTCCACAAAAAACACCTCGCGGAACGTTGCCAGTGACTTCACATGTATCTATCCAGACAGTCAACTCTACAGCTCTCCGAGTCTCTCTCTCAAATTTTTTCGTGCTTCAGTTGCACTCATAGTTTTGGCACCATCTATTCTTTCCCACTCAGCCTGAAGTACTCTGGCACGTAACCGAAGTAACTGTTCACGCTTTTCATATGTATCAATACTCTTAATTACCATATCTCCCTCATCATTTTGGGTGATATAAATAGACTCGTTGGTTTCTTTTAAACAATAGTCAGCTACTTTCAGACTATCATCAGCTTGTGTAATTCGATAATTGCTTAAATCTTTTTGTCTCTCATCCAATTACAATTCCCTCCTTCTCTACATCATCATAAAACGGCAATGCTCCCAGCCAGTATCTGTAATGTGCTTCATTCTCCAGAACTGGATTTATTACAATCCCTGACTCCAGTTCTAGATCAAACGCCAGATCAAAAATACTGTTTTCGACCTGCTCTATTTCTTCTTTTGAAAGAGGTGTTAATATCATAACATCAATATCCGAATTTTCCTTATAATCTCCACGGGCATAAGAACCATAGACAATAAGTTTGGATAGATTATTTTTTAATATTTTTTTAGTCCCTTGTACAAATAGCATTAATACTTCCTGTCTAATCAAGTTGCTACCTCCTGTCAGATTATTTTCATCTACAGTAATATTTTAATAATATTGCAGCTGACTACGTAAAGCAAGCTATTATTTTACTTTTATTTTTGAAAGCGCAACCTTTGAAACTATCAAGCATGGAAATTCCAGTTTCCAGCTATAAAAAAAGTGAATATTATACCAGAATATTATTTTGAAACTGCTTAAATATTTTGTATCTGCTGTCAAATCTGATGTCAAAATCCATTTTTGGGGTAAATAAGAGGTGATCCAGAAGGGTGTAAATATATCCAGACATCAAAAAAACCCTTGAAAATCAAGGGTTTCAGGTCATGCCGCAGACCGGAATCGAACCGGTACGGGTATCACTACCCACGGGATTTTAAGTCCCGGGCGTCTGCCAGTTCCGCCACTGCGGCATATGGGACCTATAGGGCTCGAACCTATGACCCTCTGCTTGTAAGGCAGATGCTCTCCCAGCTGAGCTAAGATCCC
>NZ_JBDGDM010000042.1:0-40099 GCF_040908885.1 Ruminococcus sp. RTP21358st1_G6_RTP21358_211008 | reverse complement strand
AATTTTTAAAAAATTTCTTAATAAATACGAGAAAATTGTTTTTCCTGTATTTTGAGGTATATAAAAAACGTCCTAATGGGTAGTTTTTAGCCCATCGGACGCTATTTATATCAAAAGATAATATTTTGCCATCATTTTTTGTGGCATATAATTCACTTTTTGAGGTAAAGAAATTTATTTGCTTTTTTGAACTATTTATCTATTTCATCCGTCACGTAATGACGGATATGATACCAGACAATAAAATTCTTAATCTTTCCTATACCTCCGGATCTGTTTTACGGAAATTCAGAATTTTATATGTCTTTTAAAAAGTGAAATATCACCCTCTTTTTTAGTGAAATATTAGTTCATTTTCTTTCAAGAAAGGGAACTATACACTAAACATGGAGGTGTATCATATGCCAAAACAAACAGATAAAGAACTGGGATTGTTTTTTAAGAACGCCCGACACGAGCAAAAATTGACTTATGAAGAATTAGCTGAAAAAGCAGAAATGTCCAGCCGATATTTAAAGGAAATTGAAAATGGGGGCCGAGTTCCCAGTTTTCATAAAATCAGAAAACTGGTACGCGCTTTAAATGTTCCTCCTGAACCATTGTTTTATCCAAACAATCATACAGATAATCTTGATTATCAACGCCTGCTCATGTACCTGTCAAAATGCAACGATGAGCAAATTACCGCTATCCTTGCCATCGTAGAAGCATACCTGCGCACATACAAAATTCCTACAGACCACGATAAACAAGATCCCTGAAATTCATTTGAATTCTATCTGAATTATTCTGAAGAAGCGGTATGGTTTCCCATACCGCCACTCTTAACGTGCATATTTTTCTATCATTCTCTTAACATTCGTGGATTTCTTTATTGCCCCTATATTAATAAGAAACTCAACTACATCCATCATTCCCTGGTAATAAGCCCGCTGCTCCTCTTCATAATGGAAATGTTCTAACTGATCCAGATATTTATTCCAGAAATTCTGCTCACGCTCTGGGATTTTTTCCAGATGTAGTGGCAGCTTCTTTTGTATTTGTTTCAAATTCTTCTCTGCTTCTTTCCATTCTTCCGGCTGTACTGTATATTCTCTTTCTCCGAAGTCACAGCGCAATTCCTCAAATAAATTCGATACTGCTTCATAAAATTCATTCATCTTCTTTCCACCTCTCATTAGAATTATTTCTCATTACAGGCAGCATTATCATTTTCTTATTTCAAAAATCAAATAAACTTTCCAAAAACTTCATCTTTAGAAGTATAGTAACAATATTTTTCCTTAAAATCAATAATAATACTTCATCTTTAGAAACTTTTGAGGATCAGAATGATTATTTATTGGGATAAAAAAACGAACAGTAAAAACAGAATAGGACAACGGGTAAAAGAATTACGAAAGGCTCATAATCTTACTCAGAAAACACTCGCTGCCAAATTACAACTTGCAGGATATGATTTTAATGATCTGGCAATCCTGCGAATTGAACAAGGCACACGTTTCGTTCCCGACTACGAAGTTGTCGCACTGGCCGAAGTATTTAATGTTTCCTGCGAATATCTTCTCGGTCTGACGGACGCTCCTGCAAAATAATTTAATTGTATTGCCTCCAATTATATGCTAAACTATGGATAGATACTTCTGAACAACATACACTATTTATAAACCGTATGATTGGAGTGATTTCATGGAATTAACAAAAAAAGTCCCTACAACCGATAAAAACCAGGAAAACAATCATCTTCTCCGCATGTTAGACCGGGGAATTGATGATATGGAAGCTGGTCGTGAATTGCCACTGGAAGATGCTTTTCGCAAAATCACAGAATTAAGGGATGCACGAAGAAATGCAAGAATATAGAATTATTTTAACCTGGGAAGCAATTTACGATGTCACAGACATTGCAGATTATATTGAAGAAGAATTCGGCCAGCAACATGCTGACCGTTTTCAATCTGATTTGAAAGAACAAATGCAGAATTTAAGTCAGTTCAGTACTGCCTTTCCCCGAACTCAAATTCTGTACAGAGGATATTCCATACATAAAAGATCTTTTCCGCCATCTATTATTTTTTATATTATAATGGAAGAAACAAAAGAGATTCATATTCTCCGAGTGCTGCGCCATGAACGAGATTGGGAAAATATCCTGTTGCAAAGATCAACTTATACATATCCAGAATGAATACCTGGGAGCCGATCAGAGATTTTTCTGAAAGGCTTCCTTTTTTATTACTTCCCACTGTCAATTAAATCATAACTCATATCCAGAAAATCCAGCGTCTTAGCTTCACTGACAGAATCATCCAAAAGAATCGTAATCCAGTGTTGCTTATTCATATGATACCCCGGTAAAAATCCATACGTTTGAATAATCATCCCAACCAGATCAGGATCACATTTTACATCCAGGATGTCAATGTTTCCATCTTCTTCTAATCCCAGTATTTTCTTTTCCACTACCATAATTATAGCATACCATTTTCCATTTTTATGTCGAAGCACCGCAGAATCAGGATCTTTTTTCCATAAATATTCCGGTTCAGTTCCATATTGCTCTTTTACATATTGAAAAATTTCTTCACGTTTCAAATTTATCCCTCACTTACGATTTCTTTCTCTGATTATACGCTATCAGGATTGTATTCTCAACCACTTCTCACAGTTCTATTTATGTTTTATAGCTTTTGCATAGCCTGCTTTGCAGGCTACACCCCAAAAGAAGCAAGCACTGCCAGTGTCATGACACCTGGCTCATTTTGTCAAATTCCCTTTCCGGTTCATTCTACCAAAATGTATCAGGGAGTATCCCTGGCCCTCTCATATTTTATAATTTCTTAATTTGACGCTTCCGCCTACTCCTGTTAAAATAAACTGTAGACACATCTATCCAAAACATCATACAGTCAAGTAATATAACTGTCATAACCGAACTGGTTAGACAGTTTTTTTGTACTCTTTTTTATAGAAAAAAACGAATTGGAGGATTTCAATGAGCAAACGTACCAGAATTCATCCCGTACAATTTTATTTGAATGATGACGAACAATACATTTTAGAAGAAAAATATCGTCTTTCCAGGATGAAAAGCAAATCTGCCTTTCTACGGAAAATGATCTTATATGGATTTGTATATGAAG
This sequence comes from Ruminococcus sp. RTP21358st1_G6_RTP21358_211008, assembly GCF_040908885.1. Classification (NCBI taxonomy): domain Bacteria; kingdom Bacillati; phylum Bacillota; class Clostridia; order Eubacteriales; family Oscillospiraceae; genus Ruminococcus; species Ruminococcus sp. RTP21358st1_G6_RTP21358_211008. The sequence goes on along the minus strand of NZ_JBDGDM010000042.1, from coordinate 36,956 downwards.
TAGACTACTCTCATATCCGAAAAATGAATACCCTGCTGGGCAATATCAGCAGCAATTTGAATCAGATCACCCATCGTATAAACAGTACCAATACAGTTTACCCAAAGGACCTGGACGATATAAAGGAGTTAATGGAAAAAATATGGCAGTTACAAAAATCCATGGTATCAAAACAACCGTTAATAAAGCAATAGAATACATCTGCAATCCAGATAAAACTGACCAGAATCTATATATTTCTTCCTTTGCCTGCTCTCCCGAAACAGCCGTTCTTGACTTTAAATACACTTTGGATCATACACATGACTGCAGAGATCCGCACAATACAAATAAGGCATTTCATCTGATTCAGGCATTTTCCCCTGGTGAAGTTTCCTATGAAGAAGCCCATCAAATTGGCAAAGAACTTGCGGATCGCTTACTGGAGGGAAAATACTCCTATGTTCTGACAACACACACTGATAAAGGTCATGTACATAACCATTTAATTTTCTGTTCTGCAGATAACATCACTTTTTCTCATTACCATGACTGTAAAAAGAATTACTGGAAAATACGAAATCTCAGCGACACTTTATGCCAGGAACATAACCTGTCCACAATTATGCCAGATGGTAAAAAAGGAATGAAATACAATGAATGGGCTGCAAATAAATCTGAATCCAGTAAAAAAGCGCAGCTGCGAAAAGATATCAACCAGACAATCCGAATTGTTTCCACTTACTCAGAATTTCTTGCATTTATGGAAGCTAAAGGATATGAAATAAAAAACGCAGAATTTGGCGAAAGCAGCAGAAAATACATTACCTTTCGTTCTCCCGATATGTCCCGTCCAGTGCGTGGAAGTGCTAAATCTTTAGGAAAAAATTTTACTAAAGAACGTATCAAAGAACGCATTGAAAATAAACGTCAGAAAGCTATTTTTCCTTCTGTTCATAACAAATTAATAGATACCAATGCTCCCAATATAGCAGGAAACATTGGACTTCAGAAATGGGCAAATAAGGAAAATTTAAAAATTGTCTCTGCTGAATATAACAAGATGTTCACACATAATCTACATAATTTTTCAGAACTTGAAGACCGCATAGCCTTGTTACATATGCAGCAAAAAGAGGTAAATACCTCTGTTGTTTCTCTCGAGTCTCAGATACGCCATCTTCGAGAAATGCTAAAATATGCCGAACAATATCAGAAAAATAAAATTTACGACGACCATTATAAAAGCTCCAAAGATCCAGATCGTTATTTCCGTAAATATGAATCTCAAATTATTCTTTTCGCGGGTGCTGAACATATTTTACAGGAAAATGGTATAAACCTGAAACATCTTAATTCCAATAAGTTGCAAGAGCAAATTGCAGATCTTATTTCCAGAAAAGAATCTCTAAATACTCAATACGTTTCTTTTAAGCAAGAAATAAAAGAGTTGGAATTGATACATCAAAACCTGTCCAAATATCTCAAACAGGATGCTCCTGAAATACAAAGATCTTCTCATAACCAACTCCCTTCTTTGTAAAACCATAATAATAGGCAGCGATTTCACTCGCTGCCTAAATTCCCATTAAACCGATATCCTACACCTCGTACTGTTTGTATATATAATGGTTGTCCAGGATCATCTTCTATTTTTTCTCTGATATTGCAGATATGTCGCATAACCACATTATAATCACCGGAATAAGGTTCATTCCATACCAGATCATAAACCATTTCTTTTCCAAATATTCTACCTGGACTTTTCGCTAAAAAAAGTAAAATATCATATTCATATTTTGAAAGATGAACATCACTATCATTCTTTTTAACAATTCGTTCCTGTAGATATATTTTTAATTCTCCAAACCTTATAATTTCCGGTATGAATTGGTTTTTATGTTCCCAGCTAGTCAATATGTTTTCACTTATGCTTCCATTAGCATCTGTGATTCTCTCAATAATTTCTATCTTTTTCACCTTTATTGCCTCTACATTATTAATTTTATATTCTATATATCATCTGCCATTTGACTTTTTTCTTCTACAAGTAATATAATATATTTATTACATATGTAGGATTTAGCAGGAGGATTTTATTATGTCACTACCCCAGATTTCAGAAGCCGAATTTGAAGTTATGAAAATTGTATGGAAATATGCTCCCATCAATACAAATGAAATTACAGAAAAACTTACTCTAACTACCAGCTGGAGTCCAAAAACAATTCAAACTCTTATCAAGAGACTTGTTTCCAAAAAAGCTCTTTCCTGCGAAAAACAAAGCCGGGTATTTGTCTATACTCCATTAGTCCAAGAAGATGAATATATACGCCAGGAAAGCAATTCTTTTTTAAAGCGATATTATAATGGAAATCTTTCTTCTATGCTGGCTTCTTACCTTGAAGACGATAAGCTCTCTTCAACAGAAATTGATAACTTACGCCATTTATTATCAAAACATCAGAAATAGGAGGTTTTGAATGAGCAACTGGATCATCCACTTTTTAATCAGTAATATCTTCATATGTATTTTTACACTTGTAATAATCGGAACAAAAAAACTTCTGAAAAAATATTTATCTGCGACTACACAGTACCATCTCTGTTTTCTTTTATTTTTATTACTTGCCGTGCCATTTTTTCCTGTACAGATTCATGGCTCACAACTTTTTTCATGGTTACATTTTTTTCAAACTGACTCAGGACTTAACTCTGGTACCGACACGCTATCCGAACTTACCAGTAATACACAAAATATTTTGTTAAACCAGGTGAATGATTTTTCAGTTTCCATCAGTAGTCAATTTTCTGGAGGCTTGAATACCATACTCTTTCTAATATGGATAACGGGTGTTATGATTATGTCAGTCCTCACCCTTCATTCATTAAACTATGTACGTTCCATAAAAAGATCTGCTCTCCCGCTTCAAAATCAGCAGGTAAAAACTATTTATTACAATTGTTTAAAGGAACTTAAAATCTCTCACCCAGTATCAGTCTACAGTACTGCATTTTTAAAATCACCAGTTTTAATCGGAATAATACATCCCAGAATTTACATTCCCATCCATTTAATTTCCGAACTGAATCCTGATGATATGCGTTTTATGCTGCTACACGAATTACAGCATTACCGTCACAAAGATACATTTATTGGCTTCCTCATGGTCATAAGTAATATACTCTACTGGTTTAACCCTTTTGTTTGGTACACTTTAAAAGAAATTCTCTGTGACCGTGAAATAGCCTGTGATTCTGCTGTATTGCAGATGATTTCTGCTGATGAATACCAAGCTTATGGAACTACACTGATTAATTTTGCAGAAAAAATATCCTCTTTTTCCTCTCCACTGGCAGTTGGAATGTCCGGAAATTTCAGGCAGATGAAACGACGTATTCTCAACATCGCCGTTTTTAGGAAAGAAACTCTTTATCAAAAAATGAGAGCATTGATAATTTATCTGGTCATTAGTGCTGTTTTTATTGGATGTACACCCATTTTATCCATTGATGCCTCTACTCAAAACGTATATCATTTTAGTGATACAGACAAAAATATCTCCCTGTTAGATATATCCGAAACATTTGGAACATATGATGGATCATTTGTTTTGTATGACAATAATTTGGATTCCTGGAAAATATACGATCTTGAAGAAGCCACCAAACGTATTCCGCCAGAGTCTACCTACAAAATATACGATGCATTATTAGGGTTGGAATCCGGAATCATCACACCAGAACACTCTTCCATGACATGGAATGGTGATGCCTTTCCTTTTCCATCCTGGGAAGCTGATCAGGATTTAAACTCTGCTATGCAAAATTCCGTTAACTGGTATTTCCAGGCAATTGATTCGCAGCTCGGAATTAACAGAGTCCAGGAATTTTTGAATAAAATAGAATATGGAAACCAAACAACCAGTTCAAATCTGGATTTATACTGGTCCGATTTTTCATTAAAAATCTCGCCTTTAGAGCAAGTAACATTATTAAAAAAATTTAACACAAATGAATTCCATCTAAATTTCCAAAATGTATTTTCTGTTAAAAATGCTATAAAAATTGCCAGTACACCTAATGGTAATTTCTACGGAAAAACTGGAACCGGTCGTGTCAACGGACAGGATATCAACGGCTGGTTTATCGGATATGTAGAAACTTCCGATAACAGCTATTATTTTGCAACCAATATCCAAAGTGATTCTAATGCAACTGGCAAAAAAGCATTTGAAATCACTTCTGATATCTTAAAAAAATTACATATATGGAATTAACAAATATGAAAGGGCTGATAGTTGTTATCAGTTCTTTCTTTTTATTCTATATTGATATTTGGGAACTTCTTTCGTACCATTATTCAGAATTTTATTCCCCATATATTTAAAACTCTTATCATCGTTGAACTTAACAGTCAGCTCACTTGTAATAACGGCATCATTACATATAAATGTATCACATACAGCATCAACAACCAACACACTGTTTCCCTCTCCGCTATCTCTTATTTCAACGACCTCCGGTAAAGATGTTCCAAAATAAGTAGGGCTATAATTTAAACAGCCTAATCGTTCCCAGTCATAAGTTTGATGTTCCGAATCAAATACTGCCCATTTTTTAATTTGATCTGCTGTTATCGGCAAAAACTCCATTATCAGATTTTCAAACTCTTCTGCCGGAATTCCACTTGAGTTACCTGAAAACTCATATCTCTCCCCGTATTTCATTCGATATAAATATTCATATAAACCATTATAATCTAACCCTTCCATATCAGATCTATCCCAATCAGAACATAAAAGATTATTCCCCTGATATCCAAGCAAATACACACACCTCTTTGAAACTTCCCTGCATTCATCACTTAAAGGTTTAATTCTTATCATAGAACTGCCATCAACCGCTTCTGATACTTCCGGATACTTTGGAACGCATAGCGTATAACCAAACCAGCCTTTTTCTGTATATTTCCATTCTTCTATCCTTGTATACGAAACATATACAATAGATGGATTGTCGTTCATACCCCAAACAGCTTTCACAGCCAGCAAATACATATCTGTCCCATCATAATTGAATTTGAGTCTTTCTATCCCACCATCCCTGTTAATCCTATATAAGACGATATCTCCTGTCAGATCCTGTTCTGCCCTGAAAAGAAATTCTTCCATTTTAGAATAATTAGCCATATTTGAATACGGTGCTGATGTAATAACGGGGACATTTTTTTCCTTTAATACTTCCTGCATTTCTTCCATTACTGTCTCAGAAACTACTATATTCGATGAAGTCCCTTTATCCGCCTTTTGATAAATGACTTTCATCTGATTCATAACATTCTTACAATCTTCAATAGCTTCTTCTTTCACGACTTCATCTACTGGCAAATCATATCCTCTTTCTTGTACAGCATAATTCGCAGTTTCCTGTGAAATATATTCTAAATCAGCCCCTTTACATTTTGTATTTCCTATGAAAAAGCATCCCGAAATAAATAAAACGCTCATCATCTTTTTCAGTTTTCTTTTTGTAATCATATCAATTATCTCCATAACATTCCTCCCACTTTTCGTCTGATAATCTTTCTGTATACCAGGTAACCTCTATTTCTGACCTTGATACATAATTGGATACATATTGAAATCTATCTTTATCTAACAGCCGAATGGTTACGCTATGACAAAACGCCTGATCTAATTCTTTTTGTGGCCATACCGCATTTACTTCCAGTGTTATTGTTCCATCTTGATTTTCTATGTAGGAAACAACTTCCGGATATGGAATATATGGTGTGGGAGCAAAATCATATACGATTCCTCTGGTTCGATACCGATATGTCTGTATTTCTGTGTGAAATACCGTTCCTGTCTGCAGTATCTCTGCGCTTATATTAAAATATTTTTGAAATATCGTTTCAAATGATTCTTTTGGGATTTCATAAGTCTTTCCTTCCTTAAATTCATCAGTTTTTTCTTCTATTGAAAGTAAACGATCAAAAACATCATAAAAATTTATTCCATCATAATTTTTTTCACTCCAATTAGAAGTAAACAATTTATTAAGTGTATATCCAAAAGGAAGTATATATTTTCGATTCAACTCCCGACATTTTTTATTTAACGGTGCTACCCGAAAGTCCCGATATCCAGACGGTCCATCATATCCTGCCGGATGATATTCTTCTATAAAGAAATGCCCGTTTTCTGTATATTTCCATGAATTAGCTCTAAACTCATGATAATATGTTTCCTGCCAAGTGTCCTCTTTCCATTTAAAAGAGCTTACTTCAACGTCTATTTTCCCCTGTTTGGTTTTCAGATCATACCGGATAAAATGATCCCCTGCTATAACTTGAAATATAGTAGTTTTTCCATTCTTCTCTTTTTCTGCTTTTTTCAAAAAATCATCTACTTTAATACTTTGAACCATATCCAGCTGATTGTAGGAATCAATTACTGCATATCCATATTTTCCAAAATAATCCATACTTTTTTGTATTGTACTCAGCTCATATAGTGCATTTTCTTTCACAGCATTCTCATATATGTTCCGATAGCCTTCTGCTAGCATTTCACACTCTCTGTAAATTTTTTCTTTCGTATCTTCAATTGTCTTTTTCTGCTCTTTCTTTATGCCACATCCACTACAGACAGCAAGAAAAATAACTCCCACAAATATTTTCCAAATTTTTTTCATATCATTTTCCTCTTACATTTGTAATATTTAAAGGTAAAAATTATTCATTACCAAGATATTCATCCAGTATCGCCTTATCCTTTTCCACCACATAACCGCTTCCTCCAATATCTTTCACATTCTCTACCATACTGATGAGCAAAATAGGATTCTTTGTATCTCTATCTGTAGTAAAAACTGTAAACCAGCCAATTTCTGTTCCAGATGTATCTTCTTTTGTAGCTTTCAGTTCCGCTGTTCCGGTTTTTCCTGCTAATCTAATGTCTTCCCGGCATGCTCCATAACCAGTTCCTTCCGGGTTATTCACTACACCCTCTAACCCCTCCATAACCTCCGAAACAATTTGTGGTGAAAAAGCATCTTTTATCCAGATTTCACTGGAAGTGCTTCCATCATCCGCGTGAAGATATGGCTTTATCATATTTCCATCATTTAGAAAAGCCGTATAAATGCTTGCAAGATGCAAAGGATTTACCAGAATCTGTCCCTGTCCATACCCACTGTCAGCAAGCTGGATTTCTGTTTCTATCTTGTCCATATTAGAATATTGGGACTCTGACATTTTAATATCAAATGGAAGTTCCTGATTAAATCCTATTTGATTTAGAGACTGCATCAGTTGATCCGCACCAATTTTTAATGCTGCTTTTGCAAAATAAATATTATCTGAATAAATAAGCGCATTTTTCAAGATCACAGGTTCATAATCATGAAGTGTAGTCACTGTATAATCTCCCCACGAGGAATCTTTCTGCCACGCCAGACCCTCATTTCCAAAATCGTCATTTGCAGTAAATGCCCCCACTTTTAATCCAATTGCAGCAATTACAGGTTTAAAAGTTGAGCCAGGACACCATGTCTGGCGAAAGCGGTTGTATAAAGGCCTGTCTTCATTTTCATTTAATGCACTCCACTGGCTGTTGTCCATTCCACGTACAAAATCATTATTATCATAAGATGGCGTACTTACCAACGCCAATACTTCCCCTGTATAAGGATTCAAAGCTACAGAACATCCTCTGTCTTCTTTAAATTGTTCATAAAGAGTACTTTGAAGATCACCATCAATCGTAATATGGATATCTTCTCCATCTTTTCTAGGCTCATATGCAATAACACTTTTTTTATTTCCATTTGCATCTACAATACAGATTTCACACCCATCTGTTCCTTTTAGTTCTTTTTCATAAAGCGTTTCCAGTCCAGTCTTTCCAATCACACTGTTTGTACGATACCCTTCCCCTTTATGTTCCTGCAAATCTTCGGCTGTAACCGCCTGTACATACCCTACCAGATGAGAGGCAGCTTCTTTTAGATAATAAGTTCGTACTTTTACATCAGATAACATAATACCTGGAATCTTCAATAATGTGTCCTGCTTTTCTTTTTCTTCCAGAACAGTTTTATCCGGATTCACTGTCAAAAGATCGACCTCTTGTATTTTAGGAATTGTTGCTACTGGTACAAAAGAATCTGCTTTTACCCAACCGGCTTTTAACTTATCCTCAATTTCGTCTGCTCCAATTCCAAGATACTCTGCCAGTTTTTTTATTGTATCTTCTCTGTTCTCCATCCTGCCCGGAACAATTCCTACCGAAGATGCAGTTCCCTCTCCAGCCAACTGACGACCATTTCTGTCTAAAATATCTCCTCTCTTTGCCTCTTCTGACGTTACCTGAACTTTATCCGTTGCAGATAACTCTGGAAAAATCAACTGATCCTGCCAGATTAAATGATATCCTGTCCAATCATGTGAAAATACCGCATCGTTGGTAAATTCTACATTTCCTGCAGCAGTCTGCATATTTGTTGTATAGGAAACTGCCGCATTTCCGTTTTCTTGTCTTTTTACTGTAATATCGGTTATGGACAGATCAGACATCTCAATGCCTTCATATATTTTAGAATTTCGTTCTATAAATTCTTCCTTACTGTTCATGCTGCTTTTTTTCTGATCCAGCATGGCATACATTTGCTCATATTCCCCTTTTTCAATATATTTCATATATTCCATTAGTCTTTTTTCAGGAACATTACAATTCATTATTGTTACAATACCGATTCCACCACCAATCAATATACCGCTAAATAAAACTATTTTTGTAATAATCTTCGTGTGTTTTTTTCTTTTCTTTTTTCTCATATAGTTTTATTTCTCCTTTTTTCATATTTTCTTAAATATTACACTTGTAATATTTAAACGTCAAGCTTTTTCTTAGGTTTATATATGTAAACAAGAGGAAAGATTTGGATAAAAAAAGAAAGGGCATCTCAAAGCCTTCTTTGATAAAGAACTTTACGACACCCTGAGGTAATGGTTTCTCCGGATGTTTCCCAAGCATCTTAATACTAATAAGTTACAGGAGCAACTTTCAAATCTTATTTCCAACAAGAAGTCAATAAATACTCAATACGTTTCCTTTAAGCAAGAAACAAAAGAGTTGGAATTGATACATCAAAACCTGTCCAAATATCTCAAACAGGATGCTCCTAAAATACAAAGATCTTCTCATAACAAACTTCCTTCTTTGTAAAACCATAATAATAGGCAGCGATTTCACTCGCTGCCTAAATTTCCGTTAAACCGATATCCTACACCGCGCACCGTTTGTATATATACCGGATGTCCAGGATCATCTTCTATCTTTTCTCTAATGTTGCAGATATGTCGCATAACAACATTGTAATCACCCGAATAGGGTTCATTCCAGATTATATCATATATTTGTTCTTTACTAAACACTCTTCCAGGACTTCGCATTAATAAATGCAAAATTTCAAACTCTGTAAAAGACAAATCTATTTTTTTCTGCTTTCGGAATAATTCTCTTGTGGCTAATAAAATAACAATATCTCCATAATGTATTTTCAATGGATTTATATTTTTTTCATCACAATATATATTTCGTCCGGTTTTCAAAGCAGCAAGAACAGACTCTATTATTTCTTCTTCACTATCTTTAAACGATAATAATAATATTTTTCCTATGTTTTCACTCCCTCTAACAGATGTTTCTTCATCTAATTATAAACTTCTTTTCTGCGATATATAAAATAAATAACTGGAACAATCAATAATAGCAGAATGGAGTACGATATTATTAAAATAGGAACTGCGCAAAACACTTTTCCTCCGATTTCATACAAGTTAAAAAATTTAACTACCTGATTCATTTGAAGCATTTGATCTGGAAGAAGTCCCAAAATTTTATTTAATAATGGTAGACTTGTTCCTGATAAAAATGATGGAAGAAAAATCAAAATAAAAGGCACGATTACCGCTATTACTGATGAGTTTGTCTTCGCAGAAACCAACATAGTTAGAGATTGCATAAATAAACATCCCAGATATCCACCAAGAACTATCAAAATATATTCCTGAGCATTCGTGATATTATAAATACTCTTCCACCCACTCATACTAGACTGTATGGGACAATTTGCTCCGTCTACACCAAGAATTCCCAAAACAAGCATAGTGTATAACAACATAACCGCCCAGTAAATAGCCGTTATTATGATTGCTCCTGCTTTCACTTTTGCCCATACAGCCTTATTTCTGCCATAATAAGAAGAATAAAAAACTGCATTCGCTTTCAGCTGAAATTCACCTGAAAAAATACCTGCACAAAGGAAACCTAATACCAATGTCAAAATCATAATTATTGAGGGTGAATATTGAAATAAGTTTTTCCATCCCGCTTGATAATCATAATATAAAGGGGTTTTCATTTTTTCATACGCTCTTATTAAATAACTTTTTTCCTTTTCAGAAAACTGATCCTTTCCATCAGTTTCTAACCAATTTTTCAAATTTTTGATACGATTAGAATAAAAATCTACTGCTTCATCAGGAGAAAGAGAATCTGCCAGATAATAATTATAATCGTTAAACTCTCCATAATCACAATTTAGTAAATCCCTTATATCCATGAAACCCTGTCTTTGACTATATGCTATATCATTCTGTCTAAAATCATTCGACTTAGCTTCCGGTGTCTGTGAAATCCTGACATTTTCTTCAATAATTTTTCTAAGCACATCCTCTGTCAGTTCTCCTGACCATTCTTTTTTCAACTCACGAACCTTTAACATAGCCGATATTCCACTTTCCGCATCACCATTACGATTCACATATTTATTATCCCCGATGATAAAAGACAAGACTACTGAAATTACAATAAAAATAAATATCAGCGCAACCTTACTTCCTTTTTTTGAAAAAACTTTTTTTATTTCATAATACGTCATAATCATCACCTGTTTTCTCTCCGAAATAATATAAGAATATGTCCTCCAAAGTCATCGTTTCCTCTTTCGCATTATAGTGTGGAGATTTTTCAGACAAAATGCGTAATTCTATTCCATCCGAAAGTGTTTTCATATTTGAGACTTTAAACTGTTTTTGCCACATTTCAACTTCATTATTTGCAACTACACAACTCCATACTTTTACTGGTACTGACTGAATAATCTCTTCTTGTGTTCCTGAATGGCTAATCTTTCCATCTTTCATCAATAACACCTGGTTGGCAATGTATTCAATATCCGACACAATATGTGTTGATAATAGCACGAGACGATCCTGTGACAATTCACTGATCAGATTTCGAAAACGTATCCTTTCATTCGGATCCAGACCTGCAGTAGGCTCATCGAGGATCAAAATCTTTGGGTTATTTAGCATAGCTTGGGCAATCCCTGCACGGCGTTTCATTCCTCCAGACAATTTTTTCATTTTTCTATTCTGCATTTTAGCCAACCCAACCTGCCGCAGAAGTTCTGTTACACGCTTTCGTGCAATACTTATTCGCATTCCTTTAATTGACGCAATATACATTAAATAATCATGAACCGAAAATTCCGGATAAAATCCAAATTCTTGAGGTAAATAACCAAGAATTCTCCTATATTCGCCATCCAATGCAAAAATATCTTTTCCATCACATAATATGCTTCCCGAAGTAGGTTTAATAAGTGTGCAGAGCATTCTCATCAGCGTTGTTTTTCCAGCACCGTTGACACCAAGAAGCCCATAAACTCCATTACTCATCGTCAGCGTGATATCATCAACTGCTTTAAATCCCTGAAATTCTTTTGTTAATTTTTTCAATTCTAATTCCATAATCAAATTCCTCACATTTCTCTGATTACGACCGTTGTGTGATTTCTCGTAATTGACACCATAATAGTCTTATACACTTGCCCCATTACTCTCGTAATATCTTTCACTGCATTTCCATACTCGCCAAATACTGTAACACAAATATAAAACAGATAATATCATCATTCCACACCATATTGATGTAGATATATGCTCATAAATACTATCTTTGAGAACTACAAGCGTCCAAACAGCAATCCAAATCAGACAGGAAAATAATGTGGAAGATACATAATCATCTCCTTTACTGCAAAGTAATCGAAAACATATGCAGCATGTCACATTCATTGGCAAAATAAATTGTATTAAGATATCCATAAATGCAATCTGTAACACAAAAGTGCTGGTTATCAAAAACACACTCAATAGGCAAACATCTACCATGCCGAAGAGTAGCATTCGTGCGGCATATATATTCTTTATGGAAAAAAATGTTGCACCTTCTACTTCCATAGCCCCATTGCTTCTATTTTTCCAGAGTTCCGGAAGTATCAATATTACAAAACTCGGTGCCAAAATCCCCATGCAGCGCCTTGTATAAATACTACTGTCTGATAAGAACATTGTCATCCAAAGGATTAGTAATACTGCCCCTTGAGCAAACCACCAGTGCTTCTGTATATACGAAGCCTGCTGATATAAAAATTCTAACCATGACATATTTCTTTCGATTTCTCTATCCCAATATGCTTCTTTCGATTTTATAATGGTCTGTTGTAATTTTTTCTCATCTATATTTCTATCCTTCTGATTTTTTGCATACGCATGCAATTTTTCATCAACTGTCATCATCATTTCTTATCCCCCAGATAAACACTCAACAATTCTTTTGCTTTTCCTATCCTATATTTTACAAGAGGAAGTCCTATGCCAATAATGTCTGCTACTTCTTTTAATTTCAAATCCTGAAAATAATGTAGAATAACTACTTCCTGCAAATCTTCTGGAAGTTTTTTTATTGATTCTTCTATATCTATTTTATTCTCAATTACAGCAATTGGATTTTCCCCCTTATCTGGTAACGCTTCCATCACAATATCTCTTTTTTTCTTATAACTATCCCGACATAAATTTCGAGCAATCACATACAAATAATTAGCAGTCTTTCCCAAATGATGATACGATCTAAATGATCGAAAAAAGTGTTCAAATGTTGCTTGAGTAATATCTTCTGCATCACAGTCTGTGTATGTATGTAATCGACAATAATTCCGTATAGTTGAATAGTATTTTTTTACGAATACCTCTATAGCTTCTTCATCACCATTTTTCATTTTGTGAATCAAAAGAAAATCTGCATCCACTTCTTTCCTCCTTTTTCTACTGAAAGCACTTTCTATTATATATAACGAATAAATTGTACAAAAAGATAGTCAAAAATATTTTTCTTGCTTTTTATTATATCATTAATTACACTGCTCTTTTACATACTCGCTTTATTTTACTATGATGCATTGTGAAATTTAAAAGCCAATAATAAAATTTATCATATTAATAATATGTGCCAGTTTCTCAATCGGATTGGCTACTTTCTCCAATTTAAATAAATTCTATCTAACACTAATTCACACAAAATATTCTCTATTTTTTATAATTATCTTCCAAATCCACTTTATAATCTTCCAGATCCATAAGAAAAATCTCATAGCCTTCATCACTCATGCAGAACAGCTTTCTTATGGTATTGCAGACCAGCCCGATCATATCCGCATCCCCTTTCAGAAATGGAATGATATTGTCGATAGCTTCCATCGTATCATTTCGGTTGCCTTTATCAAACATTGCGGTCACTAAGCATTCATCTGTATCAAAGTTCATTGCCAGATTCATCATAATTCTACATTTCCCTTCTTATGTGCTTTGGATTTTTCAGTTGCCATTTCTTTCTGCTCCTGTGCTTTTGCTCTTGCCTGGAACTCTTTTAACGACTGCAGCACGGATTTTTTCAGTTCCCCTTTTCCACCCTTTGCAGGCTCTTTGTTTTGTTCCCGGTTCGATTCTACTGATACGGATTCTTTCTTGAATGGTGTTTCTGAAACTTTCTGTTTCACTTCCACGGTCTGTTCTGCCTCCTGCACTTTTCCATGTTTCTCATTCAGATACTTTTCCATGTCATTGATTGCTTTCTGTACCAATGGGCTTTCCTTATAATGTGGAATCATATCAATCAGATCCCTGTCTATCCTGTCTCCACTCATGAGTCCGTATTCCCCGGAATAATCCTCATCCCCGTCCTGCAGATCAAAACCAATCCCTTTGATTCCATGCAGGCGTTCTGCCGGAATACTTTCATAGATTTTGATTGCTTCTTCCAGAGTAAGATTATTATGGTACTCACCCATGACCGGGAACTCCATGCACTCTGCTACATAGAAACTGATCGTAGCTTCTGGCTGTTCCTGTTCTGATTGTCTGGTAAAGATAGAAAAGGTTTCTGCATTTTCTAAACGGGAGAGCAGTGACCGGGCAGTTATCACATCACTGTCTATATCAGATTCTTCCGATACTTCAACCAACCAGTCCTTTAAACACCCTGTTTTCTTATTCAGAATGTCCTCTGTGATTTTCTTCACCTGTTCTTCCCTGTTCTCAACGATATCTTTATATTCGTAAGTGTCATATTCATAGCTGAAATTATCTAAATCCACCGCCAGCTTTTCGATTTCCTTCTGATCAAGATAGGCTTCTGACTCTTTCATATATTCTGCCAGAGTGATTCTTTCTTCTGCGATAGGATTGATGTCCACCTTAATACCTGCCATTGCTATACCATGAGCATTTAATTCATTGAAGAAACTGTCCTCCCGGATATTGCCACGATAAGAAAGCACCACATCAAGGTCAGAATCATCTCTGTAAAGTTCCTCTCTGCTTCTGGAACCATGCACCCTTGCTGCAAGCAGCTCTACTTCATTTTCTAATCCCATATCTTCCAGAATACCCTGTGCGTGATACAAGACACCCCGTTCCACTTCTGCCCTGCTAAGACCATTTAATGCTGCTTCATCTCTTCCAATCTCAGAAGTCGCACGAAGCTCACCTGACTGTAGTAAATCCTTTGAATGTTGGATGGTCATTGCCTCAAATTCTTTATAGTCCACTTTGACACATTCCATATCATCCATTCTTTCACTTTTTAAGATTTCATAAGTAGCTTTCTGAACAGATACTTTGGGATCGTCATAATCATTGGAATGGATTTCGTGCAGGTCAGAATCATAAAAAATATAAAAATAGCCTTCTTCCGTTGCCTGTACGGTCAGATACCCTTTGCTCTTGGTAAACTGCATTACAATTCCCTCACAGGTATCCACTGCTCTTTTCCTGTCATAATCCTCAAAAATACTTGGTGGACAATTCTTTAATAACTGTGCCAGCTGCATCTGCCGTTCGCCTGCTTCTTCCACTTCTGCCATCAAATCCTCATAGTCAACGGGAACTGCATTTTCCAGGGACATTTCTTCATCTTCCAGAATATCTTCCATTGCCTGCTGCATAGAAATATCAGGATTGTCATAGGCACCGCCGTCGATCTCATCGTAATCCAAAGCATAAAAGGTATAATCATAGCCTTCCTCTGTTCTCTGGATTGCAAAATACCTATCGTCAATCTTATATGCCAGTTCATCCGGTTCCAGTTCCGGCATAAGTCCTTCCACAGAAATCCCTTTCTCCTGCAGATATTCTGAAATAGCTTCCAATGCTCCTGCATCATACCCATTCCAGAGATCTTCTGCGACAAGCTGACCATGTTCCGATACGATAATCCCTGCCACATCTGAACCATACTCATCATGTTCCATGAAGAAGAACTTCTCCCCTGCATACTCTCTTTCATCTACTGTATGCCAGGTTCCTGCATGTCCATCTGCTTCAAATCCTCTGGTATCTGCTGTAATGGTGACTTCCGCTTCATCTAATGCCTGTTCAATCTTCTGCATACGGATCTCTGCCCTTGCCATATCAATAAATCCATCTAACACCGCTGGGTGGCTTTCTATCACATAATCCTGATTCAGATTCTTCCCCTGATTGATATTTTCCGGGATTTCGATATGTTCTGCCCAGTCTTTGTTCTGTTTGGAAAATCTGCCGTCATAAGAAAGTTCCCGAAGTGTATTTGCCATAACAAACGTCATACGTTCTTCTCCAAACTGTTCCAGCACTTGTTTTGCGACATCTTCCTTTAAATGCAGCCCGTCAAAATTTAATGCGATTGCTTCCTCGATTGCTTTCTTACAATCAATATTTAACTTTCTGGAATCCAGATAAGCATCTACATCCCGTTCTTCCATTGCCTGAGCAAGTGTTCCTTTATAAACTGGCGGATAGGCTCTGGTATGATTATTTTCCAGCATCTCCATTCTCTGCTGTACAAAGTCCGGAAGTTCCTCAAAGCCGAAAGAATCCACATAATAAGCCTTTGTCTCCGCCGTCCGGTTTATAACTATGACGTCGCTTACCGATAAGGAATGTCCATGAAAATCGTTCGGGCGGTTGATATTAAATCTCTCAAAAATATCCTCTAATGTGATCGTTGGTGTCCACGGAGCCGCATACACCATCCTGTAGTCTTTCCCCTCAATGGTATAGCCTAATTTTTTAGCTGATTCAAAACCCATAAACTGATAAGTATGCTCTCCGCCCGTATCCATCTGATAGATTGCAAAACGACCGCTTTCTCCATGAAAAAGCAAAGTTTCATCAATCTTTTCCGCACTGTCCTGTTCCAGTTTTTCCTGTCTGGTGGCAGATGCTTCTTTTTCTTCATATTGCATGATATTTTCTCTTTCCAGCTCATGCATCTGCTCCTCAATGTTCCCAATGATCTCTGCAGATGTTTTTCGGATGGTATCCATTGATGCTTTCAACGCCTTCATATCCCTGCTCTCGCACCAGCTGGCGATATAGGTAAACGAATATTCTGAAGTATCCAGACCAAAATGGTTGCAGACAATATAAGCGATACTTTCTGCTTCCACTTCCTTTGTTGTTTGGTCTTTTAAGACGCCTTCCACATCCATTACTTCCCGGTCATGCAGCAATGCGTGGCTCACTTCATGGACTCCGGTTTTCATCGTCTGTACATTACTCATATCTTCCTTTATCGCAATATATTTTTCTGTCTGGTGATAATAGCCTTTTGCATCCCCTTCCACATTCATCATGCGGATCGGTACAGGAGAAATATTCTGCAATGCCTGCATAAACGTATCATAAAACTGTACACTTCCGGTAAGCTCCGGTACCTCCAGTTCTGCGATCGGTTCCCCCTCTGTCTGGCTGACATCAAACACTGTCGTTACACGGAATCTCGGTATCACCATCTCCACGATCTCTGTTTCCGGCTGTCCATCATCCCCGATCACAGGCTCTTTTGTTACCGGGTCGATCTTTTCAATCTCCTGTTTCTCCCGTATCGGTGCTGGTGCGATGATCTGGATTCCTTTCTCTCCACGTTTTACATGACGGTTAAATTTCTTCTGCCATGCCTGATAGCCTGCCACCAGTGTTGCTTCCGGTTTCTGCATGGTGATCAGCAACGTGTTATTAAAGCTGTAATTGTGGAACTTTGACATGGTATTCAGATATTCGGTATATCTCTCCGAAGTAAAGATTTCCTTTACTCCCTGTTCCAGCCGTTCCGATATTTCTTTTAACTGTTTTTCTATATTATTTGCCATAAACAAACCCTCCATTTTATGTCCCCGCCAGAGAAAACTCTGACGGGAAATCTTTTATAACTCCTGTTCATGTTTTTTCTTTGCAGCTTTCTGTACAGATGGCTGTTCCGCTGTATTCTGCTGTGCCTTCTCCTGCTTTAAGCGTTCCAGAATAGACGGCTTAAGGATTCTGTCTGCTGTTTCCGGAAGTTCTTTTTCTTCTATGGCATCCCTGCTGTCTGTGCTGCTTCCTTCTCTGCCAATATCCTCATCTGCCATAATCGTCTCATTACCCTTTTCATCCATGTTCAGCAGGGCATTTAACTCGGATAATCGTTCCATCTTTTCATTCAGCTCTGCTTCTTTCGGGAATGGCTTCTTTACCTCTTCCTGTGCAGTAGCAAGCTGCTGTTGTACAGTTTCCAATTTCTGCTCACTTTCCGTCAGTTTCCTGTCGATAGAAGAAAGGGTGTTATGGATACGCTGCATATTTCCTATCGGGTCTTTTCCAATCTCCAGCTTATAAGAGCATTTTCCTTTGACCGTCAGTTCAAACGCATTGGAGAACATATTGTAGGAAGCAGATAACGCAAACCCATGATATTCCCCGACCTTTCCGCCGGTGCTGACAGTTTTTAACCCTGCACAGGCGGCGATCAATGCCTCGCCTGCTTCTTTCTTATCTTCATAAAGGACATTCCCTACCGTCATGGCAAACGTGTCATTATCCTGTAAATCCACGCTTTTTACTACCTGCGAATCCACCTGCATCCCGGCAATCCGCTCTTTCAATGCACTGATCTGTACCGGGAAATTCTTTGCAATATCGGATTCCAGACGGTAAATCTGACTGGTATGGTTTGCCTTTAGAAGTTTCAGCTTACTCACCTGCACATCCAGATCCATTTTTTCCTTAATGTACGGATTGCCTGTAGCAAGTGCCTTGATCTCTGCATAGGACAGTGCCGTATCATCCACATCTTCACAAGCCCTGACCGGGGATTTACTGGTCATGATCTGGCTGATGAACTTCTGCTTATTCTCCAAAATCTGCCACATATACGCATCAAAAGTATTTTCCGTCACATACCGGAATATCTTTACTTTGTCATTCTGGTTTCCCTGTCTTAAGATACGTCCTTCCTGCTGTTCCAGATCAGTCGGTCATTTTTTGCGGACAGTTCATACATGCTATCCTTTTCTGTTCTCTGCTCCTGCGTTTGCTCTCGTTTGATTTCTCCCTCCGTATCTTCTTGGCACAAGCAGGACAATACCTTGATGCACCAGAGCCCGGGACATATTCAACGCCGCACACCGTACAATTTTTAGCGGGCATTGCTGCCCACCGTTTTGTAGGTATGATATGTAATTCATCGACAAAGCCGATGAATTTATAGTAAATCTTGATTTCCTGCTTCACTGTTCCGTCTGCCATCTTCTCACGCTCCGAAACAAGTATCTTGTCTATGAGTGCGTTTATAACTGTTGCATCCAGTTCTTTTAAGCCTTGATAATTTCGGATAAGGGCGAGGAAGTCACGGATTCCCCGTGATTTCTCGTAGCTTTCATTAAGAGTTTCCGTCACCTCTTTCAGCCTTGCTTCAATTTCAAGCTGCTCTTTCTGGTATTTCCCCGACATCATCTCAAAATTCCGCTCGGTAATACGCTCCATGACCTTATCCTCGTAGAGAGAGGAAAACAGCCTGTCCAGTTCCGCAAGGCGTTTGTTCAGCTTCTTACGTTCTTTCTCTAATGCTTTCGCCCTGCTCTGGTCTGTTTCCGTGAGCCGCTTTTCTATGGCCCTGACCGCCTTTTCATCATTCACTGCCATATCCGCAAAACAGTTGATGTCGGCAAGAACGGCATTGAATAAATCCCTTGCTTCTATATTGTGGGCACTACACTCGCTTCTTCCGTTTCTTGCATAATTATTACATGAATACTGTACACAGTCGATAATCTCTGGGCGTTTCCTCCTGTGTACGTTCATTGCCCGCAGAGCACATCCGCAGTCCACACACTTGATAACGCCTGCAAAAATATTTACAAATCCTCCCTTGTTCTGTGGAAGCCTACGACTTGTAATAAGCTGTTGGACAATATCAAATTCCTCCTGCGTGACTATTCCCTCATGGGTATTGGGTATCACTTCCCATTCTTCGGGCAGCTTAGAGGGGCGTTTCTTGCTTTTCATATTGGCGGCAATCCGTTTGTAGCCTACAAGATTTCCCGCATATATCGGGCTTCTTAAAATGCTCCTCACGCTGTTCCCACTCCAAATATAGCGTTTGTCCTCGTTCCCCTCAAAATGACGTTCAAAGCCTGTTTCGCCACGCTCCGCCGCATAAGCGGCAGGGCGTAGGATATGCTGTTTATTAAGATGTCTGCAAATTTTGGCAACTCCATTCCCTTTTAATGCAAGGTCGAATATCTCTTTTACAACATGTGCCACTTTATCATCTATCAGCAGATGGTTGTGGTCGGCAGGGTCTTTGATATAGCCATAAGGGGCGGTAGTTCCCATGAATTTCCCCTGTTGAAACCTCGCCCGATATGCCGATTTTATCTTAACAGATATGTCAGCGGCATACATTTCGTTTAAAATGTTGCGGAAAGGCGTGATGTCCATAGCAGATTTATTCAAGGTATCTACGCCGTCATTGACCGCTATATACCTCACGTTATGCTCTGGGAAGAAAACTTCCAGATATAACCCACAATCAAGATAGTTTCTCCCCAGACGGGATAAATCTTTCGTAATCACGCAGTTTATCAGACCGCTTTCAATGTCTTTTATCATATTCTGGAAACTTGGTCTTTGGAAATTTGTACCAGAATAACCATCGTCCACATACGTTTTTGCTATGTGCCATCCCTGCTTTTTCACATAATCCGTGAGGATGGATTTCTGTGTCGCAATGCTCGCACTCTCGTTATCCGTACCATCGTCTTTAGATAAGCGGCAATAAATGCCGACTAAATAGATTTTCTTTTCTTCTTTGATTCCTGCCATACTGTAAAACCTCCGTATCTGTCCTATCTGTTTTCATGTCCCATTGCGTACATTCTAAGCGGACAGCCCCTCATTGTCGAAGGTGTCGCCCTCGGCAATCTTCTTCCGAATATCCTCGGAGATAATCGGGACAAACGCTTCTGTAACGGTCTGTGTGCCGACATATTCACGGCTGATTATCATCTGCACTGGTGCTTTTGGCACGATACGCTTTCTCTTTTTATCTGCTTTCTTATCCTCGCCCATACTTAAATCTTCCTTTCCAGACAGGGCAGGGAAGAGTTTGGAAATGTCCCCGCCCTGCCAATCAGATACCATTAATCCTCGCTGTTTAATTCTTTCTGTAATGCTTTAAGGAGTGCCGCCGCTTCATCAGCGTTCAGCGTGATTCCCTTGCCGCACTTTTCACGGTTCGGGGAAAAGCTGCGGATGTCATACTTCGGCTCTTTCCCATTCCATGAAATGAGATTGATTTCCTTTGTGTAGCCACTGTCGCCCGTAGACAATACTGCGATTTCCTTTACGATTTCATACTGGATTTCTCTCATTCTCCATACCTCAACTCTCTGTATTTACTTCCCGAAAAAAGAAGATTAGCGGCTGTCACGGTTGCGTTTCCTCTGCAACTCACGCTCCAAAAGTTTGATGATGGTTTCCTCCATCTGCTTCGGCGTTGTGTTCTTCGGAAAGTATTTTTTCAGCTTGCTTGTGTTGATTTTCAAGGTTTCTTTCTGGTTGCCCTTTTCCTCCGTCATAATCGCAAATATCGTATCCATGTCAAGCCGCCCGCTCTGGCTTAACTGTTTCATCCGCTGTGCCTGTGAGAGTGAGGGCGTTGCTTCTTCGCTCTCCATCGTGGCAAAGAGGTTTTCCTGCTCGTCTTTCTTCAAGAAGGACAGTTCCACCGCAGGCGTGAGGGCGATTTTCCCCTCGTCCACCATCTGCAAAATCGGCGGTATCAGTTCCGTCAGGCGGATAAAACGCTGCACGGTCATCCTGCCCACGCCGAAGCCCTGTGCCACCTTGTCGTCCGTCCGCAACTTCGTCACAACTTGTGACGAGGTTAAGTCTGTGCGGAAACCCTGCCGCTTCATGGCTTCGGATTTCATCTTGTAAGCAAACGCCCGCTCCGATGGCAGGATATTCTCACGCTGCAAATTGCTGTCTACAAGGGTGATGATGGCTCGGTCACGGTCTAAGGGCAGGACAAACGCAGGCACGGTATTTATCCCTGCAAGTTCAGAAGCACGGACACGCCGCTGTCCTGCAATCACTTCATAACCGTCCCCGTCCTCTTTCGGGCGTGTGATTATCGGCGTGACAATGCCAAATTCCTTGATGCTTTCCGCTAACTCTGACAGTGTTTCATCTTCTGCCACATGAAACGGATTGTCGGGGAACGGGTACAAGTCTTTGGTCTTTAACACCTTAAAATCCTGTTTCTTCATTCACATATCTACCTTTCTTTCGCTCTGCTTCTATGATTTTTCTGCAATTCTTCCAACACTTCGGGCGGTATTTTTGACAGCAGCCGCCCCATCTGCTCGTTGGTTCTCTGCAATTCAAATATCTTCTGATTCGCTTTCTGCACCTTTAGTTCCTGCTCGTACTTTTCATCACGCATACGCCCCGCATAGTCTGATTCCTGCCCAATTCTCTCTTTCAAACTGTCGATATACGCCTGCTGTTTCCCGATTTCCTTAGAGAATTTCTCCACGTCTGGCAGCCATGCAGAGAGTAAATCTAACGCTTTATCCCTTTTCTTCCCTGCGTTAAAGGCGTTGATGTCGGATAGGGCAGACACGATTTCTTCATACTGTTTATCAAGCCTGCCGCCTAATTTATAGAGCCATGTGGGGACGTGTTTCCGCTTGGTTTCCATTGAGGACTGCCCCCGTTCAAGCTGATTCCACCGTGAGGACATCCGCTCATGGTAGGCGGTCTGCCACTCGGATAATGATTTCTGGTTGCCTAAGATAGCTTTCGCTGACAGCTTATTGTCTGGCGTAATCGGCACAAAGCAGAGGTGCATATGGGGCGTTCTCTCGTCCATATGGACGACAGCGGAGAGGATATTCTGCTTTCCAACACGCTCCGAAATGAAGTCAAGAGCCGTCTGGAAATACGCTTTTTGTTCTTCGGGCGGTAACTGGTTCATAAATTCTGGTGAAGCTGTGATGAGCGTTTCCACCATCATCACGCTGTCTTTCCTTGTCCTGCACCCCGCTTCGGCTACCATGCGGTTAATCTCTTTCTTGTAGGTGTACTTTGGTGGTGCTATGAGATGGTAATTGTTTTTAGAGCGTTCCATATCTATATCTGGGTTGCTTTTGTAGGCTTCTTTCTTCCGCTCGTTGTGGCGTTCACAAGCCGCAACGCCGCCCGCTTTTCGTTTCTGGAAACGCAGGATTGCATAAGGCATAGGCGGATTCCTCCTTTCTTTCGGCGGGTGACCGTCCTTTGGGGTGACAGCGGTGACGGTGGTGACAGCAGTTTTGGGATACCCCCTGCCGACTGCCGCAACTGTCACCCTCACCCCCTGCATGACGGTCATGTCGATGATGACGGTGTTTTTGGGATACCCCCCTCGCAAGAGCCGTCACCGTCATGCCGCCATTCTTTTATCCGAAGCCGTAAGGCGTAGGATAGCAGGGCACAGCCCTGCCTTAAGGGAGTCCAGAGGGAACGTCTGGCACACGACTTTGCAGGGCAAAGTGTAGTGTGTTACACCCTGTAAACGCAGTCGGAAAAATCGGAATGATTTTTCTGACCGCAGGGGTGGTTTTACACGACCGAAAAGGGCGAGTAAATCTCACGCCTGCATTTTGCGTTTACGGGGTGTTCTCCCGTAGGGATGACAGCGGCAGGGTATCCTAAAATCACTGTCACCACCGTCACTGCTGTCACCCGCAGGGCAGAGCCGCCAGCTTTACATGGCTTTAAGCGTCAATGACAGTAACAGGGGGGTATCCTAATATCGCTGTCACCACCATCACCGCTGTCACCCGCCCTCCTTGCAAGGGCAATCCGCCTGCCGTCTTTCCTGCGGCTGTACTGGTAGCAGATACGGTTCTCGCTTAAAAATGTGGTGCGGTATTCATTCAGCCATTTCGTAATCACCGTGGGTATGGTTTCCGTTTCCCCCATAGCGGCTAACAGTTCCGTTGCCGTGCCTATCCATTCTTCCTTATCCCTCATAAAATCCACCAACCGAAAAAGGACATCTGGTATCGTTTCTTTCGCAAGCTGCTCCTGCGTTTTCCGCTCCACAAGCTCCCAACGGCAATCACGGAAACGCAGCGTGTATTCCTGATAAGGCGTGTCCCTGCCCGTCACATACAGCTTGGCGGTGTCAGACGCACGTTTCTCCTTTTCCAGAACAAAGGTAGCGTCCGCACTCCCCGTTAATCCTGTCGTCCCAGACACCTTGTTGAACACGTCGCTGTCATTCTGCTTTCGGATGTGGTGTACGACAATGACCGCCAGAGAGTGCCTGTCGGCAAAGTCTTTGATGAGGGAGATGTCCCCATAGTCGCTTGCATAGGCATTGTCTTTTGAAGCTGTACGGACTTTCTGCAAGGTATCAATGACAATGAGCCTGCTGTCTGGGTAATCTTTCAGATAATCTTCAAGCTGCACGATAAGACCGTCTGACAGCTTGCAGCTTGCCACGGCAAAGTGGAGCCGCCCGCTTGCTTCGTCCGTCAAACGAAATAACCTGTCCTGTATGCGGCAGAACGTGTCCTCAAGGCAGAGGTAAAGCACATCGCCCTCCATTGTCGGCATATCCCATAAAGGGATTCCCTGCGACACGCATAAGCATAGCTTCAGCATGAGCCAGCTTTTGCCTATCTTCTGTGAGCCGCAGAACAGCGATAAGCCTGTCGGGATAAGGCTGTCCACCACAAAGGATGGTTTCTCAAGCGGTTCATAAAGGAGCGTTTCGGCGTTGACTGTCTGTAACTTCTGCATGGCTTTCCTCCTTTCGGGCGGTGTCTTTGTTTTCGTTGCACATAGGCGTTGACCTCCTTAAAAATAGATTTACTCCCACGGAAAAAAGTGAGAGTATGTAATGCCGCCAATCCCACACAAATAAAAAACAGATTTCTTTTTCGGGCGGTGTCGGTCACGGTTGGAGATATTTCTTCAATTTCCGCCTTTACTTTCTCCTTTGCAATCGCAACAGATTTCTGTATTGCCGAAGCGGTGCAATGCTCCATAGCGGCGATTTGGTAAAAATTGAACTCATACTCGTAGTAGAGCAGGAAACGCCGCCTTTGTATCTCTGGAAGGCTCCCAACCGCCTTATAGAGCGTTTCATTCCGTTCTTCCTCAACCATGCGTTCATCAAGGCTCTTAGGCACACGCAACGCCCGTCTGTAAAGGGTTTCGTCCCATACCTCGTTAAACTCCCTGTGCCGCTCGTCCCATTAGAAAAGATTCCTGTTCCTGCGCTCCATCTGCCGAAACTCCATAAAGAACTGTTCCGACACTTCCAACTCGTGGGATTTGCCCTGCCCGTCCTTAAAGCTGATAAAATACCTTGTGCCGCTTTCCGTGGATTCCTCCCGAAGCGTGTATGCCTTAACCCTGTATGCCATCCTGTTGTCCTCCTGCAAAAAATGAGTGAGGGGATTTCCATCCCTCACCCAGTAGCCCGCAGGATGGCAGGCTGTTTTAGAAGCTATAAAATTTTCCGCAGCTTCTTCCGCAGATGGTCTAACCTCGCATAGATGGCACCAGTCGTCAAATGCACAAGCGGGGCAATCTCCTTTGTGGAATACCCCTGCATTTTCAGCAGGACGATTTTCAAGGTACGCCCGTCCACCGTGACTAATACTTGATAGAGATTTTCGCTCTCAATCTCTTCCAGTAACTCCGCAACCGTACCCACTTCCGCCTGCCGCTCCCTGCCTGCCATGTCCTCAAGATATTCCGCAACGTCATTCGTCCATCGGTAAAACCGCCTGTTGGAATTGAAGTCTGCCCTGTCCGCCATGCGTATCTGCTCAATGGTCGCTTCATCAACGCCGCACTCACGCAGCAGCTTTTCCTCCGCTTCTTTCCAGATACGCCATTTCCTGTCCTCCCGTCCGTGGTT
Organism: Ruminococcus sp. RTP21358st1_G6_RTP21358_211008; assembly: GCF_040908885.1. NCBI lineage: Bacteria > Bacillati > Bacillota > Clostridia > Eubacteriales > Oscillospiraceae > Ruminococcus > Ruminococcus sp. RTP21358st1_G6_RTP21358_211008. Next base: position 11,337 of record NZ_JBDGDM010000042.1, on the reverse strand, counting down.
GTATGCCATTCTTACTTCCTCCAATCAGAATTGATTGAGAGGGCAGAGAAAAGCCCCCTCATCTTCCCAAAGGAAAAAACAAGGGGGCTGAACGCCTTAAATTTTAATTTTCTATTATCTTTCTTAGTTTTATTAGGATTCTGGCTTTGCGTTTGTTTACAACGCTCTGGGTTATGCCCAACCTCGCCCCGACTTCACGCTCGGAAAGTCCGTCAAAAAAGATTGCCTGTATCAGCTCCTGTTCACTATCCGACAGCAAAGGCAGGGCGGCTTTCAGCCTGTCCACCATGACCGCATTGACAACGGTTTCTGCAATGTCCACCGCTTCATCAGTGATAAAGTCCAGAGGATTCCCCTCGCTGTCCGTAAATCCGTCGAGAGATAGCAGTCTATTCTTTGTATCTAATTTTTGCAGATAACGCCACCGTTCCTTGTCACGGTAGAAGTCTGTGTATTGCTCCCTCACGACTTCAAGCAGACAGCCTTGAATGGGGATAAACAGCTTGTCCATATAGGTCTGGTCGGATTCCCTGCAACGGCAGAACTCCGTGTAGGATAATTCCACATAGCCGCCACTTTCTCTGATATATACCTTTCTTGGTGCATATTTCACCATAAATACCTCCCATCTGAATTTTTGAAATGTAAAAAATCCAGATGGAGAGGCGGAGAACGACACCGCATATCAGAAACAGCCCTACGGCACTTTCCAACAAAAATCGACAAAAGAAAAACCGCAAAGGCTCTGTGACCTTTACGGTTATAGGAAATAGTAATTCTATTGTATGGAGATTGTACTTCTACTTTCAAGGTGAGAAGTACCGTTGCACTGGCAGAAATTTTTTTAACTGGTTTCCTGCCGTTCTCTGATATGCTATGTATTGATAAATTTTGCTTCGTATGAGCAGATAGATAACTGCCCGAAAAAAGGACATAAAAAAATCCCTCCAAATTTAAAAACAAATTCAGAGGGTAATTTAGGGTATAACAAAATAACCCACCCGAATATCGTTTTTTTTATTTGGTGAGTTTGTTCTTTCAAATACGAAACAAAAAGAGCCGATGATTCGTGAATTGTTCCACAATTTCATCGGCTCTGCGTCTTAAGCGTCTGGCTCTTTGATGACAGTTATCTTCAAGTTGTCAACTTTAATCAATCTTTCTTGTCTGCATTTTGGACAATAAAGGGGATAATTCTCCAAAACAGTGTCCTTCCTAATTTTATTACGGGTTTTGCTCCCACAAACAGGACACAATATCCATTCGCATTTCATCATAATTAGTCTCTAATCCTTTCAAATCTCATTTTATATGACTTTTGCAAGCTGTTAAGCTAACTTGTGGAACATATGCCGAACCTTATCTATACGGCTATTCGGGCGGCGGGGTTGGCAAATAAATTTACCAATAGCTGGCTGGTATCCTTTTAACTCTGTCAAGCAGACTCCCTGCCCATTTGTGAAATAAGTTAAATCGTTCCTGTATTCTTGAATACATCTAGCAGGGATTTCTCCTTTCAGAATGACCTCGTCATTCTTTATCTGAGTACTTACAATATCTGCACAATACCTTGGAGCATCATGATACGCCCGTGAGAGATATTCCTGCGGTGCATAAATTTCAAAGTGGAGATATGGCTCTAATAGTTCTGTCCCTGCTTTTTTTAAAGCCTGCTCCAATACGATAGGGGAAAGCAGCCGAAAGTCTGCGGGGGTACTTACAGGACTATAATACAATCCATATTCAAAACAGATTTTACAGTCTGTCACTTTCCATCCATACAGCCCCTGCTCGCAGCCATAAAGAACCCCCTCCATAACCGCATTTTGGAACGATTGATTTAAATATCCAAGTGAAACTCTGCTTTCATACTGCACTCCGCTTCCAATAGGGAGCGGCTCTATGGACAACCCGACAGAAGCCCAGAAAGGATTTGGCGGGACTTCTATGTGGATGGTATATTCTGCTTTTCTAAGCGGTCTTTCCATATATATAACAGTAGGCTCTTTTATTTCTGCCTCCACATGATATTTTTCCTCAAGGATGGCACAAATGACTTCCATCTGCACATTCCCCAAAAAAGAAAGTATAATCTCATGCGTTGTAGTATCCACATAATATTTTAAAAGAGGGTCGCCATCTGAAATTTCTGTAAGTGCCCCAAGCAATATTTCCCGCTGTTCAGATTTCTTTACTGCAATCGTTGTTTGGAGCATAGGGAGAGGATTTTCAATAAATTTTCTCTGCGGCAACAGTATTTCGTTCCCCAAAATACTGTTTAGCTGCAAAACATCATTTGGTAAAATTACAATATCACCAGAGCAGGCTGTATCGGATGAATATAATTCACCGTTTGTCGGAACACACATCTCTGTGATTTTTATTTTCTCTTTTTCAGATATTCTAATAACATCCCTCAAATGCAATGTTCCGCTATATATACGCACATAAACAAAACGCCGCCTTTTCTCTGAATATTCAATCTTAAAAACCTGCCCGCATAGTTCAGATTGACCTTCAGGCGTTGATGAATAAAATTTACTGGCAATTACTTCTATAAGCTGCCGAATCCCCAGATTGTTTTTAGCGCTTCCGTGATAAACGGGAAATAACGTTCCGTTTTGGAATCTCCTGTTTTCTTCCTGTTCCAGTTCTGACATTTTAAACGGTTTCCCTGACATATATTTCTCTAATAGTTCATCGTTTCCCATAATTACCGCATCCCACTGTTCCATATCGTCATTGTCCGTTACATTTATATGGGGATGCTGCCCAACCTTTTGCTTCACTATAATTTCCGAAGAAAGCTTTGCTTTCATTTCCCGATATACCATTGGCAAATCAATCCCCTCTTGGTCAATTTTATTGATGAAAAAAATTGTCGGAATCTTCATTATCTGTAGTGCATGAAACAGTATACGGGTCTGTGCCTGTATGCCATCCTTTGCAGAAACTAATAATACTGCTCCGTCTAATACGGATAAAGAACGGTATACTTCCGCCAAAAAATCCATATGGCCTGGCGTATCTATAATGTTGACTTTTACATCCTCCCACTGAAAAGATGTCACTGCTGTCTGGATAGTGATTCCCCTTTGACGCTCCAAATTCATTGTATCTGTCCTTGTTGTGCCTTCATCTACGCTCCCTAGTTCTGCAATTGCACCACTGGTATACAATAAACTTTCCGTTAATGTTGTCTTTCCTGCGTCAACGTGAGCCAGAATGCCTAAGTTAATTATTTTCATGTGATTTTCCTCCTATCAACACCCAAAAAAGGGCATAAAAATACCCAGTGATAAATACTCCTATCACTGGGTAAATAACTCCAATAGCCCCAAAACACTTATATGTTTTCGGGCATATAAAATTACATGATAAAAGTATTCTTAAACTGGGTACAAAAAACTAAGCCCCATATTAAAAGTGAAACGGGACTGCTACTTTTTGTTCCCACTATCAAATTGACAGTTTATTTAAGAATACCTTGCCGCATATTTATTAACTCCTTGTATAATACTGAATCTAATTATATTCCTTAACCCTTTATTTGTCAAGCTGACAAACTAAAGCAGAAAAAGCGGCAGGATTTCCCCCTGCCACTAATCATCTGTTTATGCAAAAATAATTTCCTTTTCCACAATCTCCCTCGCACAAGCCCTTATGTTATTGAGGCATCCTGTCCATTCTAAGGCGTTTTCTGCCTTTAGCTGTTCCGTTATGCCCTGTGCCTGTTTCATACCCTCTATGAGCCTTTCAAAGCGTTCCTGTGCCTGTCTGTTGATGTCGGCAAGGTAGGCGTTTAGCCTGCCGCTTGTAAGAAGATTGGTGTATGTAACTTTACGGTACTGTTTTAGATAATCTAAATGCCGTTGCCCCCAGATGCCTATTGCCTGTTCTTCTTCGGCGGGTACAGTTAAGCACGGTATCAAATAATCCCCTTGCCTTTCGTATTTGCCGCCCAGTTCCTCAAATAATGATTTTGCCATTGTCTGTTACCTCCACATTCTTTTTTATTTTGAATGTCCGCAAAATCCGTCCTACATCAGACGGCTTCCACGGACAGTCAAGGTGATGGAGGGCAATGAGCCTGTCCTGTACGTTGGTACCAGCACCGAGTTTTGGAGTGGAACCCATAAGGATTCTCACCTGCCCGGCCCGTACCTTTGCAAACAAATCTGCTTTCTTTGTCTCCGTGTTGTATTCATGGATAAACGCAATCTCTTCTTTCGGGATTCCCCTAGCAACCAGTTTGTTTCGGACATCATCATATACATTGAAAGTCCCATCCCCTTTTGGAGTAGACAAGTCACAGAAGATCAGCTGTGTTGTCCGATCTGCTTTTCCCTCGTCCCATACCTGAAAAGCATTTTCCACACAGGTATTGACCTTGCTTTTTTCTGCATCCGGAAGGAGTTCATTTAATAGCCTCTGATCCAATGCACATTTTCTTCCGTCATTGGTAATCTTGAGCATGTTGTCCACCGTTGGATTCACAAGACCGGCTCTTACTTCTTCCGCACGTTCCGAAAAGGCACTGACCATTTCCTGCTGTTCTTCACTTGGCTTCAAGACTTCATTGATAAACTCTGCTTCCGGTACGGGAAGATTCAGCATATCCGAAGTCTGAATATCCGCAGCTTCCTTAAAAATGGAGATCAGCTCCGAAAGATTGAAAAAACGGGCAAACCGTGTTTTTGCACGATAGCCCGTTCCTTCCGGTGATAATTCAATTGCGGTTACTGTCTCCCCGAACGTTGCCGCCCAGGAATCAAAGTGTCCCATACCCATACGCATGAGTGTATCATACTGGAGATAACGCATGATAGTGTAAAGCTCCGTCATACTGTTTGATACGGGAGTACCTGTAGCAAAGGTGATCCCTCTGCCGCCGGTCAGTTCATCCATGTACCGGCATTTCATAAACATATCCGAACTTTTCTGTGCATCCGTCTGTGAGATACCCGCCACATTTCTCATCTTTGTATATAGGAAAAGATTTTTAAATGAATGGCTTTCATCCACAAACAGCCGGTCTACACCCAACTGTTCAAAAGTTACCACATCATCCTTTCTGGTCTGGTCATTGAGTTTCTTCATCCTCGCCTGCAGACTCTTCTTTGTTTTTTCCAACTGCTTGATGGTATAATTCTGCCCTGCCTGATGTGCCGCTTCTTCAATGGAAAATGTAATATCTGCAATCTGATCTTCCAGCATGGCAATCTGACGTTCCCTTGAAAGAGGGATTTTCTCAAACTGTGTATGTCCGATGATCACCGCATCATAATCCCCTGTCGCAATACGGGAACAGAACCGTTTTCGGTTTGCCGGCTCAAAATCCTTCTTTGTTGCCACCAAAATATTTGCTCCCGGATAGAGGCGTAAGAAGTCACTGCCCCACTGCTCGGTCAGATGGTTTGGCACAACATAAAGATTCTTCTGTGAGAGTCCCAGCCGCTTTGATTCCATACCGGCTGCGATCATCTGGAACGTCTTTCCGGCTCCTACGCAATGAGCCAGTAACGTATTATTTCCATACAGCACATGAGCCACTGCGTTTTTCTGGTGCGGCATCAGGGTGATCTCCGGATTCATGCCAACAAACTGAATATGGCTTCCATCATATTCCCGTGGACGGATGCTGTTAAATCGTTCATTATAGATCTTACAGAGATCTTCCCGTCGGTGCAGGTCTTTAAATATCCACTCCTTAAATTCCTCTTTGATCAGCTCCTGCTTCTGCTGTGCCAGCATCGTTTCCTTCCGATTTAATTCCCGGTGTTCCCCATCGGCATCCTGTACCGTGTCATAAATCTTGGTATCTCTAAGGTTTAAGGCATCTTCCAAAAGGCGGTAGGCATTGGCTCTCTGTGTTCCATATGTGGAAGTAACAAGGGCATTTCCGTAGCTGTCCACATTTTTTCCCATAACATTCCACTGTCCGGTCACTTCGGCATACTGGACTTTGACCTTGCTCCCTACATAATATCTTGGTGTATGGAATGTTTCTGCCATGAACCGTGTAATGTAATCCTCGGAGATCCAGGTTGCCCCAAGTCTTGCTTCAATCTCTGATGCATCCAGATCTTTTGGCTGTACCTGCTCCAAATACTGCACATTCACCTGATATTCCGGGTGATCTTCTGCAAACTGTTTTGCAATCTGCAGTTTCTCCCTCACATTTCCAGAAAGATATTCATCCGACGGCTCCCATTTTTCACTGATCGGATTCTTAAAGATCACCCCTGCCAGTTCTTCGGTAAGCTCTGCTTCTGTTTTCCCGGAAAGCTGTGCCATATAGGAAAGTTCAACACCTGCCCTCTCACCAATGGAAACAGCAAGGGCTTCACTGGCAGTATCCACAGAAGTCACCGTTTCTGCCCGGCGGATCGTCCTTTTGGTAAAAATATCCGCTTTCCGTTTCAGTTCTCCCTTATCATCCAGAAATTCCAGAGAAGTCAAAAGACAATAGCTGCTGTCCTGACTAAATGCCCGCTTATTGGCATTGCTGCTGATAAGACCATATTTTGCTGTAAAGGTATCGTATTCTTCATTGAGTTTTCCCTGCAGCTTTGTGATCTGTTCATCGCTTCCCTCTTCCATCTGGCACTGGATCAGTTCATTCGTAATATCACGAATCTTCACCATCCCTTTGACACGTTCCGCTGTCATTGCCGGAAGCTCCATGCGGTTCATCACAGAGTTTTCCCGGTAATAAACTTCATCATCTACCACAGTAAAACTAAAATTCTTTACCTCCGGGTCTGCCGGGATAGAGACAACATCCTCCTCCAGCTCTGTATCCGAAAGTTCCAGTTCCGTGATCGTACCATGGATATTCTGGACAGCTTCTTTTAATTGTTCTTCTAAGGTAATTCCTTCTTTTGGTTTTACGGTCACTTCCTGCTTTCCATACTGGGTACTTTCTGTAGTAAACTCACCAAGCACCATTTCCGGATGCTCTGCAAAATAAGCATTGACTGAATAGCCTTCCGGTGTTTCCTTTAAATTTAACCATTCCGGTTCCTCAATGGATGCCCTGTCCCTTTTCTGGAAAAACAGAATATCAGAAACAACGCTGGTATTGGCATTTCTCTGGAACGCATTATTCGGTAATCGGATGGCTCCAAGCAGTTCTGCCCGGTTTGCGATATACTGTCTCACTGCCGGGTTCTGCTTATCCATCGTTCCACTGGAAGTTACCACTGCAACTACACCGCCCGGACGGACCAGATCAAGGGATTTTGCAATAAAATAATCATGGATCATAAAATGATGCCGGTCATATCTGCGGTCACTGACCTGATACGCCCCAAATGGAACATTGCCTATCACACAGTCAAAAAAGCTGTCCGGATAACTGGTTTCCTCAAATCCCTGTACTGCAATCTTGTTTTTCTGGTAAAGCTGTTTTGCGATTCTTCCCGAAACCGGGTCGAGTTCCACACCGTACATATTGGCTTTGCCCATACTCTCCGGGATCAGTCCCATAAAGTTACCGACACCACAGGACGGCTCCAGAATATTTCCCTGTTTCACTCCCATATTTTCCAGTACTTCATACATACTTCGGATCACGGTCGGGGACGTATAAAAAGCATTTAAGGTCGATGCCCTTGCTGCACTGTATTCTTCCGGCGATAAAGTATTCTTTAATTCCAGATACTCATTCGCCCAGCTGCTGTTACTCTCCTCAAATGCCTGTGGGATACCACCCCAGCCAACATAACGGGATAAGATTTCCTGTTCTTCGGGTGTTGCCAGACGTTCTTCTTTCTCCAAAGTCTGTAACAAATGGATGGCTTCCATATTTGCTTTATACTTTGCTTTCGGACCGCCTGCTCCAAGGTCATTATCCTGAATCCGAAAGTTATGCGGTTCTGTTACAATCTTTTCTGCTTCCGGTTTCAAATATGGCTGGAATTCTCCTTCATATCCAAACAGTTCATTTTCTCCGGGAATATAATTGCGTCCGGTTTCCAGGCACCGGAACACATCGGCAGTTGGTGCATTGCTGACTGCATAAAACTCATCATAAGAATACTTTGGGAAATCTTCTGTATGATAGGTCGACAGATGAAGTTCTGTATTGGAACGGGTCTGTGCAACCAGATCTTTTCCCTCTAGTCCTTCCGGCAATACCCCTACTGCTTCAAAATGATACCCTTGATATGCAAAAACACCTTCATCCCAGGACTCCGCCAATTCTTTTGCTGTTTTAGCTGTTACCTCTTCTTCTGGTTCTTTCTGTTCCTGTCCCTCAGAAGTTTCTATTATTTCCTGCTCCTGACTCTCTGAAATAGATTCTTTGGCAGTAACCTCTTCCTCTTCTATTTCCTCCACATCTGACATATCTACTACGGTCGGTTCTGTCACTGCCTTCGTATCCAAGAAATCAAACATGGTCATCTGGTGTCCGGATGATTCCACAAAAGACGGTTCTGCTTCCGGTGTCGGGAAAATCGTATAGGTTCCTTCTGCATACTGGTGGAGTTCTGAAAGAAGTTCTGTTTTCTGCTGGTAGTTTGTCCCATACGCTTCAAAATCCAATGGAAGAGCTGCCAATGCTGCATCCATCTTCTGTAACAGTTCCTCTGTCTGCTCTGGATTCTCTAATACTGCCTCCATTTCTTTTCCTGGTTTTTCCCAGAAGAAATCATCCGTAAATGGTCTGTCTATCTCTTCCGGCAGACGGTCATAAAAGCGGAGTACCTTATTTGCCATCTGCTCCCGTTCATATTCCGGCATACGAGCATAATCTTCTGCCTGCAGGAACTGGTCATTCTTGATCAGATAAGCTACTCTGTTTGCAACTTTATTCCAGGATAATAAAATTGACGTATATGGATTCCCATAAGCACCTCTTGCAAGAAACAATCCTTTTCCATCATAGTTTGCGTGTGAATCATCGGCACCAGACAGTGCATGACTGCTTCCACCGATCCCATACTGTTCCTTGATAAAACCTGTCCTCGATCTTTCATCTTCATGAAGTAGATAAAAGGAATACGTCCTAAGCCTGCCCTGCGAATACGCTCCACCTCCTGCAAGATAAGCATCAATCTCATCCTGTGTAATGAACATCGGATGTTCTTTCCAGGCAAAGCCGTCCCTAGCCTGATAAGGAATCACCTCATCCGCAAACTTTTGAAACTGCTTTGAGATATTTATAGGATTATAATGATGGAAACGCATAATAGAATGATTTTCTTCATAGGCTTCTGCCAGTGCATCCAGTCTTTCATTCAGTTCCGAAAGCCACTGGGGATCCTCCAGCTTTTCTTCCAGATAATCCGTGATCTCCGGATAGATACTGCGAAGATGTGGTAAGTCCTCTTCGTCAAAAACAATCTCCGCTACTCCTTCTGCCATATCCCCTTTCATATAGGCAAGAGCCTGGGCGTGTTCTTTTACTGCATTACTTCTTGCCGCATCCAATACAGACTGCGGTGCATATTCACCCTGGTCTAAAAGCTGATGGATACGTCCGCTGACATCTTCCCATGATAAAAATGCCTTATCTAAGATATGGTCTGTAACCGTATGCCCTACTGCGATCTGCATCCCGGTTTCATCAAACCAGACTGAATATTCATTTCCATCAATCTGAAAACCTTTTCCACCTTTACGGTATTCACGCTTCACAAACTCCGTATATTCCTCCGGTGTCTGTTCACTCATGAAATTATAGATGATCCGGAGCTGGCTGGCTTTCCGGTTTCCTCCTGTCCGTAAGATCTCATCAACAACTTGCTCTGGAATCGGAATTTCTCCGGCATAAAGGGCAGCTGCCCTTTCCTCGATCTGCCGTCTTTGTTCATTTGCGGTGGGATATTCGGGCAAAGATAAAGCAGAGGCGATCTCTTCCTCTGCTTTACTCAATCCATCTTCTCTTGTATCTTCGACTAACTGTATACCAATTCCGTCAAGATGCTCTCTTCCGCTGTTGCCATCAGTGCGTTCATGTGTGCTGTCCATGCCATCGGATCTGCTTCCTTGTCCGGTGCCGGACTCTTCTCCAGTAATTTCTCCATCTGGCTGTCCATTCTCTCCTGTGCTGCTTTCTCGATCTGTTCCAGATGGCTGTTCAGCTTCCCGGTCAGAAACAGGCTCTGATAAAGGCTGTTCTTGTGTTCTTTCAGAAATGTCCTCCGCAGCATCCCATATTTCCCGATCGTCACTTCTTCCTCTTCGACGGTCAGATTCGGAAACAGGTAATCTCCCTTGCGATGATATGTCAGTTCCATAATCGTTTCCTCCTTCATTTTCAATATTTTCTTCTTTTTTCGTTTCTGCATCCTGATCTTTAATTTCGTGCATTAACGTGGTAAAGTTATTATAATTCCTTTCATTGGATTTTTCAACCTCTTTTCTCGCTTCTTCCAGAGAAATTTTATGTACGGTCTTTCCAATATCAATCAGAATACTCTCACTGAGCTGGCTTGCCGCATTTCCAAGGAAGGTGAGAACTGACAGACGGTTATAATCTGTGATATGCATGAAGTCCTCTTCTTCCAGAAGTTCCATCGGGTCAAGCCCGCATCGCCTGGAAAGCAGATAGTAAACACTGTCTGTTGCCAGCTGACGAAAATCACTGCGGATCGTCACCTCATCCAGATCTTCCAGATAAGTACCTTCTACAGCATATTCCAATCCATCCAGGTATTCCTCCAGATTGTCATTGACCATTTCCCTTGCGACCGCCATCAATGCGTCCTGCAAAGTTGCCGCATCCTTTTCTTCCAGAGCATAGACTTCTGCCAGATGGGTGAGGATCTCTTCTCTCTGGTGTTCCTGCATCTTCCAAAGATATGGGCTTCTGCCTCCGGCTACCATGTGGGTATCCGAAATATCAAACACATAACGAAGTTTGGTATTCTGCCAGGTTTCATCAAACAAGGCAATTCCTCTTGCACCACGATTTACCCAGCGTAACATCTTTTCATTCCATAGTTCCAGTGATGCACAGGCTGTTGCGTCTGGACGCTGTGCATGGATCAGAAGCTGGTCTGAAAAAGAATAACGATATAACCTTGATGCTGTGTCCATATAATCCATCCAATCCCCTGGCGAACTGCTCACTGATACGGCATGTTCCTGCACCAAGTTTCGGATGTCCTGTAGTTTAGACATTAAACTTCCCTCCTATCAATAAAAAAACAGCCCACTCTTTTTTAGAATTGGCTGCATAAAATGTACTTTACTTTTCGGAGAGAAAATGCTATATTCTAATTGAAAAGAGTAACCGCCCACAAGGTGGATGATATGATACCTCTAAAGTAGACAGATTAAATATAAAAATCTGTTACTTTGGAGGTATTTTTCATGCCAAAATCA
>NZ_JBDGDM010000041.1:0-41907 GCF_040908885.1 Ruminococcus sp. RTP21358st1_G6_RTP21358_211008 | reverse complement strand
ATCTGCCCTTTTGAAATGAGTTTTTAGCAGGATAATATAAATGTGTAATATCTAATCTTAAGTTTATGATGTTGAGCATAGCTGCTTCTCTTACCTCTTCCGGCACTGCCATAATATTCCCCAAAATCATTAAAGTTGTAGTTCCTGTAAAGAAAATATAGGCACAGGTCATGGCCACAAAAGCCGGTCCTTTCAGAAGTAGGATATTATCCCTGAATTCTTTGTTGAAAAGACGAATGATCGGGTTGATAATTCCATAAGAAGGGTTGTACAATTGTAAAAATACAATGCCCATAGCGGCAGTTGAGATCATATTCGGAATAATATAGACATTTCGTACAAATTTAATACCTTTTACCTTTCTGGACAGGGCCAGAGCGATCAAAGCAGCAATGGGAATCTGTACCACTGTTCCAAGAATGGCCCAGGTGGTTGAATTTTTCAGTGCTTCCCAGAAAAATGGATACTTGTTAAAAATATAATCATAATTATCCCACAAATTGCTCCAGCCGAAAAACTCCGGACTAGTAATATTGGTATAATCCCATTTGCAGAAAGAAGTGATAAACACCGTAATAATGGGATACAGATAAAATACGCAAAATGCGATCAGGGTAGGCGCAAGAAACGCTATAATAAATCCTTTTCTCCGCGTACCCAGCTTATTCTTTCTTTTTTTCGCAGCATTCTGATTTTCCAAATTCATACCTCCAAAAAGGGAAGAGATTTCTCCCCTCCCTCTTCTATTTCATTCATAGTTTCTGTTCATCACAGCTGTGTGCTTTAAGCAACCAACGCGATCAGCTCTGTCTGAAGTGCTGCAAATCTTGCATCAATATCTGTTCCTGATACCGCACACTCCATCAATGCATTGATGATAGCTTTGTCCACGTCAGATCCCCAGGTATAGTTCATGTCAATCACTACAGTATCAGCTTCATTTACCTGAGAACAAGCCTGTGCAAGCTTTCTTGTAGCTGCATCATCACTCTCTTCTGCAAGTGCGTTCAAATCAACTGTTGTGTTACATGGATTTGCCTGTACGCCAGTGAAGATTTTTTCTTGAACCTCAGCACTTGTCATATATTTGATAAACTCAAGTGCCAGCTCTGTTTTCTCATCACTCATGTTATTTGCCACAGCAAGTCCGCCGCCTGCAGAAGCGATTGCAATATTTCCAGGGAATAAAGCAGGCTCAATGGCATCTGTTAAAGACGCATCAATTCCACTTGCATTCCATACACCATTGAAAAGAACACCAGCCTTACCATTTGTATTAAATTCTGCCATAAGATTTCCGTTATCATCTGTAGTATGCTCAGAACCATTTGCCTGATCCAGGTTTGCAGCAGTCTTAAATGCAGCTGCAAATTCCTCTGAATTGATGGTGTCCTCTGTCAGCTCAGATTCCAGCATTTTCTTGCCTGCATCTGTGGAAGCCATAACCGTGTTTACAATATAGCTGGAGCCCTGTCCTGCAATGTATCCGTACACATCCTCGTCCAAAGCACGGATTTTTTCCATTGCTTCTCCAAAAGAATCCCAGTCTGCAAACGCCTCCTCTGTAATTCCGGCTTTTTCAAAAATATCGGAATTATACCATAAGCCACGGCTCTCAATCTGATCATGCACTGCATAAATATGACCATCCATATCATGCTGTGTATAGTTAAGACCAACTGCATCCTGCAGACCATTTTCATCGATATACGGTTTCAGATCGTATACCAGATCCTGGGAAAGTGCTGCCTGCGGAACTCCGCCACCGCCTACATCTACCAGATCCGGGAAGGAACCGCCAGCAACCTGTGCACTTACAATGTCATCTCTGTTTTCTACAGCGATTGGTTTGAATGTAACTGATCCATCAGCATGTTCCTTTGCGAACTCATCATAGATATCCCTCATAACCTGAGCTGCAGCCCACTCGCTCTCATCCTGGTAATATCCATGGTAAAATTCCAGAACATCATCATCTGCATAAGCAGTCGTTCCAAATCCAACCAGTGCAGTAGTCCCCATTGCTGCTGCCAGTAAAACACTTACCATTTTTTTCTTCATTACAAAAATCCTCCTTCATAAATTATACGTCTTTGCTTTAACTGTCCTTATTTTACCCTTGTTTTTAGTATTTTTGAATGAATCCCATTTGCAATTTACAGGTATTTATTGACATTTTCACAATAAAAATAAGGAAAATATTTACCTGACGGCAATATTTTCCTTATCTTTATTTTCCCTATTTATCTATTTTCATTTCACCCAGCTGCCGGGTAAAAGCTTCCGGTGAAATTTTACCGGTAAGCTCTCTGAAAATGTTTTCTGTAAAATAGGCTTTCTGTTCATAAGTCCACAGATTATCCGGAACTTCAATTTTATCCTCTGCACTTAGAACCAGAGAAGCAGCCTGAAACAGCCGCGGCATTTCCTTCTCGTAAGAATCCAGAACTACCTGCTTATTCGCCGGAATCTGCTCTGTTTCCTCCAAAATCCGCGTCTGCACCTTCTTGCTTAGCATATATTTCAGGAACCGGATGGAAGCCTCCTCTTTCTGTTCGTTTCCACTTTTTCCAAGCACATAACCAAAACAGGCAGATTCGCAAGACAGATTTTTCCCGGATGTAGTTGGAAGCAGTGCATACTTGGCATTAATGTTTTCGGAAATCAAGGAAGCGCCCCATACGCCATTCACATATATGGCAAGCTTTCCTTCATTGAACAATCTGGTCTCATCCAAATAACTGTATTCTGCATTTTCGGAGGTGGAATATACATAAATTTCCTGCAGCCGTTTCAACACCTCTGAAATTGTACCGATATCGTTTCTGTCCTTTTCTGTACCTTCTTCCAGAAGCATATGGTCCATAAAATAAAGATAGCCCTCCGGAGATGTCTGAAGCGAAGCAATTTCATTATTCTCACGCTCCGACCATTTCCAGATCTTGTAGCACATACCGCGAAAAGCATCCCAGGTCCTGGGAATTTCCCTTACGCCAGCTGCATGCAGAATATCTTCATTATACCAATAACCACCACTTAAGGACAAAACATCTGACACTGTAAACAGCTCCCCTTCTTCTGTGGTCCAATAGTTCAGATTGGTCTGGGAAATATTGGAGGCAAACTCTTCATCTTTTTTCACATAGGGCATAATATCCAGCGCCATATCATTTTCTACAATAAAATCATAGGTTGTATTCTGTCCCATACCGCTGAAGGTAATCACATCCGGCATATCTCCCACCATGATCATGTCCTCCACCTTACGCAGCATTTCCTTTCTTCCTGGCATGGAGATCAGCTGCACCTCAATGTCCGGATTCTCCTTCTGAAATCCATCGTAAATATCCCGCATAGCCACATGGTCTTCACCGGTTCCACCCCATGCATGAATCATCGTGATGGTTACAGGCTCTTTTTCTTCTTTTCCGCAGCCTCCAAGGAGCAGGCTTCCAGCTATTCCGATGCGAAAGAAAAGGGCTCTAATTTTTCTCTTCATTTTGTTCTCTTTTCCTGAATTCTTTCGGTGATACCCCAGTTATCTTTTTAAACATTTTAGAGAAATAACCGGCATCCTCCACTCCTACCGCTTCTGAAATCTCATAGGTCTTCATCTCTGTACTCTGCAAATATTCTTTCGCCTTTTCCACCCTTTTTATTAGAATCTCATCAAACAGATTCACACCTGTTTTATTCTTATAATAACGGCTGAGATAGCTGCGGTTCACATGCAGAGTATCTGCAATATCATCCAGCGTGATCTTTTTGCGAAAATTTTCTTCCAGATACTGTTCGATCTGGTCAAGCAATGATTCCGGTTCTTCTGCCTTCGTATGCTCCTGGATTTCAAGCTCTTTTTTCAGTCTGGACAGCTTTCCGATTGCTTTTTCCACTGCCTGGGGAAGTTCGTCTATAATGGAAATCTTAAGCACATACTCACATACACTGTATTTAATGGCACGTTTGGCATACTCAAAATCCGAATATGCGGTAAGGATGATCACCTGGGTTTCCGGGCAGGTTTCGTATATATATTTACATACTTCTAACCCGTCAGCACCAGGCATCTGTATATCTGTGATCACAATGTCCGGCATTTCTTCCCCGATTTCTTCCAACAGCTCCTGTCCATCACTGACTACTTTCTCCAGAGAGCAGTTCATTTTTCCCCAGTTTATCAGCTTCTGCAAAGCCTCTCTGATGTATCCTTCATCATCGGCTGCTATCACTTTCCACATAATTTCCACCTCTTTCAATTGGAACTGCAATTTCTATTTCCGTTCCCTTTCCCGGTTCGCTCCAGACCTGGAACTTGTAATGATCCCCATACAGGATCCGGAGCATTTTCTTTGTATTTTCCCATCCCACATGGGTATGGGGAATGTTTTCTTTATTTTCCTCTGCCTTCATCTGATTCTGACCAACGCCTACTCCATCATCTTTTACCCAGATATAAAGCATTTCCCTTTCATATAAAAGGACCTGCAGATTTCCTTTTTCCCGCTTTGGTTCCAGACCGTGTGAAACTGCATTTTCCACCAAAGGCTCAATAAGAAGACGAGGAATCAGATCTTCGCCGATTTTTTCATCCTCAAGCTTCACCTCATACGACAGTTTGGCCTGATAACGGCTCTTCTGCAGATATAAATAGAACTGAACGATTTCCAGTTCCTCTTTTACCTTTATCTTAATCTCTTTTTCCCGGAATATCTTGCCCTGCATCAGTCTGGAAAAAGCATTCAGCCCATCGTAAACTTCTTCATTTCCTGCCATTTTCGCTTTCAGACTCAGCATGGCCAGAATATTAAACTGGAAATGGGGATTTATCTGGGACTGGAGATATTTTACCTGGGATCTGGCTGCCACAATTTCTTTTTCATAAACCTGGGTGATCAGATATTCGATTCTGTCTGCCATCTCATTAAACACGATCCCCATGTCATGAAACTCCAGAATAGAAGAATCTTCCATTCTGACATTCAGATCCGGTTTTCCAAAGGCCTGTATGCTTTGGATCATCCTGGTGACCGGTTTTGTAAAGCGGTAGCTGATAGCATATGAAACCAGAAATGCAATTCCCAGTACCACAACAAAACCCACAAGAACAATAAAAAGAGTGGGCTTCAAAATAGAAAAAATATTCCCATATCCCACTGTGATCACCGTGCGTACTCCAAATCCGCAGGGATTTCCATAGCCGATCACTTTCGCACCCTCCAGGTCTTTTGTTCCACTCCATGAATTCTCAGAGGTCTGCAGCTTTTTCACCAGCTCCGGAGCGCCTTCTGAGACAAGCAACTGATCATTTTTGTCCAGGACTGCCCATCCTCCATTATGATACAGCTGTACCGTTTCCAGAACTTTCGCTACTGCACTCTGGCTGATCTGCACGATTCCGGTTCCTTTTTCTGCCATATTCTCATCATAAATACGAAAAAAAATATTCAATTCATCTTCATCGGACAAACAGGCATACTGGTCACTGGTGCCTTTGAACTCCTGCTGTAGTTTTTCGTATTTTCGCTTCTGTTCTCTCCCTGCTGCCAGGGTAGTTGCATAATAGTGCTCATAAATACATTCATTTCCATTATTAAACAAATAAATTCCAGTGACAAAAGGCAGCTGACGTTCTACCATATTCCGCTCTGAAAAAAGTTCCATGCTGTAGGAAAGCTGTGGTTCTATTTCCTCCAGGTCGTATTCTTCCTTCTGAAAAAATTCATCCAGTACCGTATTATGACGTATGGCGATCACGCTATCCTCAATAAACTGCATATGCGCCTCATACTGCTGACTGGTATAGCGAAGTACATATTCAATATCTTCCTGTGTTTTCTGGAAAAAGAAAGAAAAAAAGACATAGAAAACAGCTGCGCATACAGACAGCAGGGTGCATACAGAGGTCACTATCATCAGAAGAGTAAGTTCCCTTTTCAGGGTGTACGTTTTTTTCATTTTATTTATCCCCAGGGTAAATTTCTATGTTATAAATTCATTATAGGAAAAGCTTTCGAAACTTGCAATCAGTTTTCACCAAAAAAAGCAAAAAAAAGCAGAAATATTTATGGCATTTCGCCCAAATATAGGGTATACTGATATTGTCTTAGGAACAAGGGCAGGGTTTTTATATGACAGCATTCTGATAATGCCGTCATTTTTTTGCACCTTGTTAAAGTGATCATACTCACTTATTGACAAAGAAGGAGAGGTAAAATGAAAGTAATTAAAGTTAAGAATTATGAAGAGCTGAGCCGTACTGCAGCTACCATTATCGCCGGTGTTATTTTGTCCAAACCGGATTGTATCCTTGGTCTTGCTACCGGTTCTTCCCCGGTAGGTACCTACGATCAGCTGGCTGCTATGTATGAAGAGGGAATACTGGATTTTTCCCATGTAAAGTCTGTGAACCTGGACGAATATGTCGGACTGGACGGATCCAATGACCAGAGCTACCGTTACTTCATGAACAAGAACCTGTTCAGCAGAGTCAATATAGATATTAAGAATACCTATGTTCCGGACGGAACCAATCCGGATACAGAGGCCTGCTGCGAAGCTTACAATACGCTGCTTAAGAATATGGGAGCTGCAGACCTTCAGCTTCTTGGAATAGGACCTAATGGCCACATCGGATTTAATGAACCAGACGACCATTTCCAGGCTGGCACACACTGTGTAGATCTTACAGAGGCTACCATCCAGGCGAATAAGCGTTTTTTTGCAAGCGAGGAGGATGTGCCACGCAAGGCTATTTCTATGGGAACCGGCAATATTATGAGCGCAAAGACCATTCTTCTTGTAGCTAACGGCAAGAATAAAGCTAAGGCTCTCGCTGCTGCGATCAAAGGACCTGTTACCCCACAGTGCCCGGCTTCCATCCTTCAGTTCCATCCCAATGCAATTATTGTGGCAGATGAGGATGCACTGAGCGAACTGTAATTTTTTTATTTATGCTTATATAAAAAGGAGCTGCCTCAGTATGTTCCAAAAAGGCTTTCTGCAAGCTGTACGTCACAATTTGCAGAAAGCCTTTTTCAACACGCTCTAAAAAAGCAGCTCCATTTTTGTACCTTTTCCAAGATCGCTGTCCACATTGATCTGTGCATGATGTAAGGTTGCCCCATGCTTTACAATGGACAGTCCAAGACCAGTTCCTCCGGTCTGCCGCGAATGGCTTTTGTCCACCCGGTAAAATCTCTCAAATATTCTTTTCTGTTCAGATTTCGGAATTCCGATTCCATCATCCTCAACCCGGTAAAAAGGACGATTCCCTTTTCTGCCTACATAAATATGAATGTGTCCTCCCGGATTGGTGTAACGAACAGCATTGTCCGCAATATTGTACAGCATTTCATATAAAACATGCCGTACTCCCTGAATGTTGATTGGAATACCACAATAATCCAACGAAATGTTTTTCTTTTCCGCATGATCCCGGAGATTGTTTACCACATCCTTTGCCAGCTCATCAAGCTCTACACTTTCCATGGAGACCACTGCATCCTGCTGTTCATCCAGGCGCGACAGCTGGATAATATCTGCCACCAGATTTCCCAGACGATTGGCCTCCTTATAGATTCGTCCTGAAAAATCAGCAATATTCTCCGGTCTCACCATTCCATTCATCATCAGCTCCGCATAGCCGGAAATGGACATCAGAGGTGTCTTTAATTCATGAGAAACATTTGCAGAGAATTCCCTTCTCACAGCCTCTGTCTTCTTCAACTCCTCCAGCTGGCTTGCAATCTGCTTATTCTGCTGATCCACCCGCATCAGCAAAGGACGGAGTTCTTCGTAGCATACATTCGAAAGAGGATGCTCCAGATCCAGGTTGTTCACCGGCTCGATCAGACTCTTTGTCTGCCTTTGCACCAGCACGATTTCTACCAGAATGATCAAAAGCATCAAAAGTCCCAGCCAGATAAAGCTGCTAAGCAACGTATGGAACACACTGTCTGTTGTTTTTGCCAGGCGGAGGATTCTGCCATCATTCAACCTCACCGCATAATAAAAGGTCTGGTGTGACAAGGTTTCCGAATAACGGACAATTTCTCCCTGTCCATCTTCCATGGCCTGGATAAATTCCGGACGGTTGCTGTGGTTTGGAAGCTTTGAAGCCTCTGCCTCATTATCATAGAGCACGTTTCCCTCTGAATCGGTGAGCGTAATACGTGTATCTGTGGTTTTTCCCACATTTCCGTTTAAATACTCTTCTCCAACTTCTTCAATCCCCACTTTTACATATTCAGCTTCATCTCGGACGCCCTTTTTCATAGTACTGTTAAACTTATCATACATCACAAAGCTGGCGGCTATAAAGGTAAGGATAACCGTGAGAACGATCATCACACTGGTATGACTGAGGATTTTCTTTTTCATCCTTGACTGCCTCCCTTGTCTGCCATTCTGTAACCTACGCCGCGGACAGTCTCGATTAGTCTGCCGGTATCCCCAAGCTTCTGCCGAAGGGTTCGCACATGTACATCCACAGTTCTGGTCTCCCCGTCAAAATCATATCCCCATATATGGCACAAAATCTGGTCACGGGTCATAACGATTCCTCTGTTTTCCATAAGATACAGAAGAAGTTCAAATTCCTTGCGGGTAAGCTCCACAGGCTGATCATCACAATACACCTGATGACGGCCTGGAAAAATACGAAGTTCCTCACAGCTAAGCTCTCTGTCATCTCCGTGGCGGCTGCTGCGCCTGAGCACCGCCTTCACTCTGGCTATAAATTCCATCATTCCAAAGGGCTTGGTAATATAATCGTCTGCACCGGCTTCCAGAGCACGGACCTTATCAAATTCTGCTTCCTTGGCAGTTACCATAATGATGGGAATATCTCTGGTTCCGGAAGATTTTTTCAGTTTTTCCAGAATGGAATATCCATCCTCTCCCGGAAGCATAATATCAAGAAGAATCAGCTCTGGTTCCTCCTCTGCAAGGGCTTTCCACAATTCCTGGGAGTCTTCTAACCCTCTTGCATGAAATCCGGTCGTCTCTAATGTATATACTAAAAGATCACGGATGTTGTTATCATCTTCAACACAAAAAATCATTTTTTAGTATTCTCCTCCCATGTCTTACCTATTTTTTACATTACCTGTAAATCATCATTATTTCTTAGTATACGTACTTTTTTCCCCTTATACAAGTGCACAACTGTAAAGTCACGGTAAAAAGCAGGAAAACAGGTTACCGTTCACGACCTGACCAGTAACAAGCTTCGCGATGCACAGAAATCATGCATTTGCATGTTTTTGCGCCACAAAAATTATATTACCAGTCGCTGCCTCCGGAAATGATTCTCACAGGAATTTTTCCAGAGCAGCAACTGGCAACATCTACTCTCCCGGTTACGGAAGCATATAATTCACACGGGCAACCTCCAGTTCGTGATGGAAATGTTCTCCCGGTGCATTTTTTACAGTGTCAAGGTGACTGTGGGTATCATAAAGATCCTCATGCACCTGAGTCACACAGACTCCGATATTGGAACAATGATCTGCGATTCTCTCCAGGCTGGTTGTAATGTCAGAAAGCACAAATCCCATCTCTATTGTACATTCTCCGGCACGAAGACGATTTACATGACGTCTTTTCAGCTCACGGCTGAGCTCATCGATCACTTCTTCCAGAGGCTCAATTTCTTCGGCAGCTCTCATGTCCTGGTTTGCAAAAACGCTATACGCTTTTTCCACAATATCCGACACGGCTTTTTCCATAATGTGAAGTTCCTGCACTGCCTTGTCTGAAAAGCGGGCATTTTTTTCTGAAATTTCCTTTGCAGATTTCATAATGCTAAGTGCGTGGTCGGAAATACGCTCAAAATCTCCGATACAGTGAAGCATAATGGACAAGCTGTGGCTGTCTTCCAGAGAAAGATCTTTCTGATTCAACTTGATCAGATAGGTTCCCAGTTCGTCCTCATAGCGGTCAACCTTTGCTTCAATCTTTTCCACACGGAAAGCTGTCTCCTCCTGGAAATCATCCAGCAAACCAAAAGAAAGGTTCAAAGCGGTTTTGGACTGCTCTGCCATTTTCCTGGCAGCTGTTTTGCTCTGCTCAATAGCAATACCAGGATTACTAAGAAAACGGGATTCCAGGATCATAAACTCCTGATCTTCTGCGGAAATAACTTTCTCCTCTTTTGTATCACGGACAGTTGCACATGCCATTTTTACAAGCATATCTCCAAATGGAAGAAGTACAAGTGTTGCAATGATGTTAAAGGCACTGTGGATCACTGCGATGCCGGCAGGACCTGCCACTTCTTCAATGAAAGAGAAATGTAAAAATCCATTCAGCACATAGAATACAACCATAAATGTAACAGTTCCTACAATATTGAAGTACAGATGAACGATTGCTGCACGTTTTGCATTCTTAGTAGCACCGATTGAAGAAAGCATTGCTGTAATACAGGTTCCAATATTCTGTCCCATGATAATCGGAAGCGCTGCTCCGTAACGGACTGCACCAGTTACACAAAGCGCCTGGAGAATACCAACAGAAGCTGATGAAGACTGAATAACAGCAGTCAGAAGTGCACCGGCCAGCACACCTAAAACAGGGTTGGAGAACTTCAGAAGGATGTTTGTAAATTCCGGTACCTCTGCCAGAGGTTTTACGGCACCGCTCATGGTATTCATACCGAACATCAGCACTGCGAAACCAACCAGAATGTTTCCAATATCTTTCTTCTTTTCATCATGAAGGAAGACAATAAAAACAACTCCGATCAATGCCAGAATCGGTGAAAATGAGTTTGGGTTCAAAAGTCTTACAAAGAAATTGGAGCTTTCAATTCCTGCCAGGCTGAGAATCCATGCGGTAACAGTAGTACCGATATTTGCGCCCATAATAAAGCCAACAGCCTGGGACAGATGCATGATTCCCGAGTTTACGAAGCCGACTACCATAACTGTGGTTGCCGATGAAGACTGAATGATTGCAGTAACTGCTGCACCAACCAAAACTGCTTTCACACGGTTAGATGAAAGGTTTTCCAGAATCTTTTCCAGTTTACCGCCGGAAAGCTTTTCCAGACCGTCTCCCATTACCTGCATTCCATAAAGGAACATCGCCAGTCCGCCGACTAATGTCAGAATGCTAAAAAAATCCATTACGTTTCCTCTCCTTTTTTTATCCTTTTAAAAGTTTATTGGGTTCTTAATTTCTTTTGTTTACAAAACCAATATAAGTGGGCTATGTAAAGTTTCGGGTGAGAAGAATGTTAAATATATGTAAAATACTTTACAATCTTGGATTTTCTTATACAGGAAAAATGTAAAGCCAGGCTGTTGAAAATGTAAAATATTTGTTTGATAGTTGATTTTACTGTATTTTCCAAATTTTACATTCAAAAAATCCCACAGGAAACATGAAGAATAATTTTACAATTATCACTGCATATCTCATGCGGGATTTTTATATAATACGTGTAATGATTCCGTATCTTCACTGTTACACGCTCTAATACTTTTAAAATCCTCGGATTTCCTCTTCCTCTGAATGGGTTTTATCGATGGAGCGGATTTCCAGAAAATAACTGTAATTGTCATTTACCTTTACTTCCACTCTGTCGCCAATCTTATGTCCTTTCAGTGCCATGCCAATCGGAGAGTCAATACTGATTCTGTTCTCCATGGAATTTCCCCGGATGGAAGTAACAAGCTTATATTTCTCAATCTCGTCATCTTCCTCAAAATAAACTTCTACAATGTCATCCATTCCAACCTCGTCACTGCAGGATTTATCAGAAACGATGGTTGCTGTTTTTAACATATTCTCCAGATAGCGGATGCGACTCTCGTTCTGATTCTTATGACGCTTGGCAGCGTAGTATTCAAAATTCTCACTTAAATCGCCCTGGGCACGTGCTTCCTTTACTGCCTCAATTGCCTCTTTGCGGACAACAAGCTTACGGTGCTCAATCTCCTGTTCAATTTTCTCTACGTCTTTTTTGGTGAGCTTCTCTCTCATTTTTATACATCTCCTTTATAGCTGCAACACCACTTTGCACACCACCTTAACAGATGGCAAAGAGTTTGTCAAATTGCCAATGGAAAACATTAATTCCAATAATGCTATTGTTCACTCCATGAACAGAAACCCTATAATTTCTTTTTCCCTAGCCGGACTTCTTCCATCAGCTTTGCTGTCTCCGCATCCGCATGATCAAAAAGATAGGTATGACTGGACTGGCGGTGCTGATGCCATTCCTGGCGGAGCTGCTTTCTGGTCTCTTCGATTTCTTCTTTCAGACCTCTTGCGGAAATACGGTTGGCGCCCTGACCCATAATGATAATCTGTTCCAGTCCGTCTGAAGTAGCAACCGTTACCTGATGCTGTCTGCCGATTTTGTGGACTGTTTTTTCAATATATTGATCGGCAGTCTCCGCTTCTTTTGTGTAAACCACATGAATATTGTGATAAGTAAGCACTTCCTCCTGGTGTCCCTCCACCTTGTAAGCATCAAATACAAGAATCAAAGTACATTTCTTATATCCCTGATAATTACTTAAAATATCCATCAGCTTCGTCTGTGCTGCACGGACATCCGCATCTGCCAGTTCTTTCAGCTCCGGCCAGGCAAAAATAATGTTGTAACCATCCACAAGAAGGTATTCTTCCTGGTCTTTTTTTACAGAAGAACTGCTGCCAGAATAAGATAGGGCACTTACCACTTTTTTATAAGAAGACACGCGGTCTCTTTTCACCGGACCAAAGGTACGCTCAAAAATGGCCTGAAGTTCTTTGTCATCCTCATAGCTTCCACGGTAGGCAGATTCCGGCGGCTGGTAACCGCTTCCCGCACGGCTTCCACTTCCAGATGTATTTCTGGCAGTTCCTGTACTGCCAGCTCCACTGCGTGCTGAATTTCTGGCACTTTGAGCAGTATCGTCTCCACTTGCAGGATTCCCAGAGCCTGACGCAGCATCTTCCCAGTCTTCCTCGCTGAGATTATCCTCAAACTCTGCCGTAATCCCAGTATCCAGGTGCATATACTCTTCCACTTCATACCATGGCACCACAAATCCGGCTCCATGGGCACAAAATACAGACCCGGTAGGATTATCCAGATCCCGCTCAGAATCGTAGCCGATCTGTTCCACGATCTCATCCTTATTTTTACAGGGCTCATATCCTTTTAAACTGCAGAACAGCCTTCCCATTCCCCTTGTATAAGAAACTACTTCTTTCTGGTAATCGCGCATAGTCGAAACAGGCGCTTTCCCCTTCAAAATAGCGGTATTTTCCTCTGTCTCCATAGGAAGAAGAGTTCCCTGCATTTTCTTGATATCATTCATTGCACGGCCAACAACCTCCACCGGCACTTCCAGCCGAAATTCATAGTAAGGCTCCAGCAGAACATTCTGTGCTTTCTTAAGCCCCTGACGGATAGCCCGATAAGTAGCCTGACGGAAATCTCCGCCTTCCGTGTGTTTCTGGTGGGCCCGTCCGGTAAGCAGAGTAATCTGCATATCTGTGATCGGTGCACCAGTCAGCACTCCTCTGTGTTCCTTTTCTTCCAGATGGGTGAGGATCAGTCTCTGCCAGTTCCGGTCCAGCACATCCTCACTGCAGGCGGTAAAAAACTGCATTCCGCTTCCTTGCTCCCCTGGTTCCAGAAGAAGGTGAACTTCCGCATAATGGCGCAAAGGCTCAAAATGTCCCACACCTTCCACAGGTGCCGCAATGGTCTCTTTATATACAATATTTCCCGTTCCAAAATCCACAGCCACATGGAACCGCTCCCAGATCAGCCTTTTCAGGATCTCGATCTGCACGTCTCCCATGAGCATGGCGTGGATTTCTCCCAGCTGCTCGTCCCATACAATATGAAGCTGAGGATCTTCCTCTTCCAGTTCTCTCAGCTTCTTCAGCATCTGGTGCACATCGCAGCCTTCCGACAAAATAATCTGATAGTTCAGTACCGGCTCCAGTACTGGCATATTGGAATTCTCCGTCACGCCAAGTCCCTGTCCTGGAAAAGTATGGGAAAGACCTGTCACTGCGCACACGGTTCCCGCGGGCACTTCTTTCACCAATTCAAATCTGGCGCCGGAGTAAATCCGGATCTGGTCTGCCTTTTCCTCCCATACTTCCTCTCCTGCAGCCACATTTCCCTTGCTGGTAATAAGAAGTTCTTTTACTTTCAGTGTCCCGCCTGTAATCTTCATATAGGAAAGACGGTTTCCCTGATCGTCTCTGGCGATCTTATAAACCTTCGCACCAAAAGCCTCAGGATATACCGGACATCTGGTGTACCTGTCCAGTCCGTGGATCAGCTTCTCTACTCCTTCCATTTTCAAGGCAGAGCCAAAATAGCATGGAAAAACCTTTCGATCTGCGATCAGACCGGTAATCTCTCTCCTGGATACTTCTCCTGTTTCCAGATATTTTTCCAGCAGTTCCTCGTCACACATGGCAAGGCTCTCCAGAAATTCTTCAGAAAATTTATTTTCCATCAAATTCTGCTGTTCTTTTTCACCTGCCGGTAATTCCGGTTCCAAATCTCCATCAGCATTTTCATTTTCTGAAAAATCCATGCAGTTTTCATTCAGCCTTTTTTTCAATTCGGTCAAAAGTGCGTCGTGGTCCGTTCCCTCCTGATCCATTTTGTTCACAAAAATAAATGTGGGGATCTGGTACCGCTCAAGCAATTTCCATAAAGTCACCGTATGTCCCTGCACACCATCTGCACCGTTAATCAAAAGCACTGCATAGTCCAGAACCTGCAAGGTACGTTCCATCTCTGCAGAAAAATCCACATGCCCAGGCGTATCCAGAATGGTAACTCTTGTTTCCGGGAATTCCAGCACTGCCTGCTTGGAAAAAATCGTGATTCCCCGCTCGCGCTCAAGGGGAGAGGTATCCAGATATGCATCCTTGTGATCCACTCTTCCAAGCTTTCGTATCTTGCCGCTTAAATATAAAAGTGCTTCTGACAATGTAGTTTTTCCTGCATCTACATGAGCCAGCAGCCCCATACAAATATTTTTCTTTATTTTCTCTGACTGTTCACCCACGAAAACGCCTCCTGTTGTAAAAATCTCTTGTTTTAGTATATCACAACAGAAGGCGCCAGTCGAGACACAGGTGTTTATTTCATTATTTTCAATAAATCACCAGAGCGTGTTATGCTATGAACGCCAAAATTTGTTTTATAATAAAATTGTTTTATCTTTACAATATTTGATAACATGATATAATTCATACGTGATAAAAAAAGTACAATAAAGTAACTATTCCACAAAGCATGTAGCTGTGAAGGTACTGAACAATTACACAATAGAACCGGTTGATGCAACGTTATATTTTAGAGCGTTTATCAACAGAAAGTGAGAACTTCCATATGAATCCCTTAAAAAAAATATACTGTCGGATTTTTCAGAATGTATTCAAATTTGCCCTTCCATTCCTGCCATACCGAAATCCTGAGATCATCAGCAGTCTGAAAGCCGTTCCCGATGTGCTGAAAAAGAAAAAATGTAAAAATGTGCTGATTATTACAGATGCAGGAATCCATAAGCTTGGTCTTACAGACCGCCTTGAAAAAGTGTTGACAGACAGCAGCATTCCCTATATCCTTTATGACAAAACAGTAGCAAATCCTACCACTGTGAATGTGGCTGAGGCACTTGAACTTTATCATGAAAATAACTGTCAGGCCATTATAGGCTTCGGCGGAGGCTCCAGTATGGACTGCGCCAAGGCAGTAGGTGCCAGAGTCGCCAAACCTCATCAGTCTCTTGCAAAGATGAAAGGAATCCTGAAAGTGCACAAAAAGCTTCCACTTCTTATCGCCGTTCCAACCACTGCAGGAACCGGAAGCGAAACTACACTGGCAGCGGTAATCGTGGACGCCGAAACCCGGCATAAATATGCCATCAATGACTTCCCGCTGATTCCCCGATACGCTGTGCTTGATCCCAAGGTCACATTAAGCCTTCCACCATTCATCACCGCTACTACAGGTATGGACGCACTCACCCACGCAGTGGAAGCTTATATTGGTAATTCCACTACACCAGGCACCCGTAAAAATGCCCGGGATGCAGTGCAGCTGATTTTCGAAAATCTGGACACTGCTTACACCGACGGAAGCAATAAAGAAGCGCGCCGGAATATGCTCCGCGCCTCTTATTTCGCTGGCTGCGCTTTTACAAAATCCTATGTAGGCTATGTACATGCAGTTGCCCATTCTCTGGGAGGACAATACAATGTTCCACATGGACTTGCCAACGCTGTACTTCTCCCTTATGTTCTGGAAGCTTACGGAAAAACAATTTATAAGAAGCTGGCAGTCCTTGCTGTTGCTGCCGGGGTTGCCTCCAAAGAAACACCGGAAGAAGAAGCCGCATTAAACTTTATCCAGGCGGTCAAAGACATGAAGGCCCGCTTCGGAATCGGCGATACCATCCCGGAAATTCAGGAAGAAGACATTCCGAAGCTGTCCCACTATGCGGACAAAGAGGCGAATCCGCTGTATCCGGTACCGGTACTGATGGATGCACAGGAGCTGGAGAAATTTTATTATATGCTGATGCCGGCTAAAGAGAACACAGTGCAATAAAAGCTAAAGCGTGTTTGAAAAATACCATATTGTCACCTTTATAACATTACATTAGTTAATCTCAATTTAAATAAGATAGTTTAACATCCCCCACTTTATAGCCTTTTACATTATGTAAACTATATTTCAAAACATCAAATAAATTATAAATAATCAGAAAGGACTTTCCCATGACCCAGGAAGCAATCCAGGAAATCATCCGCAAGCAGCGGAACTATTTTTATACAGGCGCTACCTTAAACATTGACTTTCGCATCACTGCCTTAAAAAAGCTTCAAACCTCCATCCAGTCCCACCAGGAGCAGATCAATGCTGCACTGAAGTCAGACCTTGGAAAAAGCAGCTTCGAGAGCTACATGTGCGAGTCCGGTCTCGTTCTCAGCGAGATTACCTATATACTGAAGCACATCCACTCTTTTTCCAAAGAAAAAACCGTGCACACACCACTTGCCCAGTTCCATTCCAGAAGTTACAGGAAGCCGTCCCCATACGGTGTCACCCTGATCATGAGCCCGTGGAACTATCCCTTCCTGCTTACCTTTGATCCGCTGGTAGACGCCATCGCCGCCGGAAACACTGCAGTATTAAAACCCAGTGCCTACTCTCCTGCCACCAGCAATATCATCTGCGAAATCGTCCGTGAATGTTTTCCAGAAGAATATGTGGCTGTTGTTATGGGCGGGCGCCAGGAAAACTCCTGTCTTCTTCAGGAGCACTTCGACTACGTCTTTTTTACAGGCAGCCAGGCTGTAGGAAAAGAGGTCATGCGCCATGCCAGCGAGCACCTCACTCCAGTCACCCTGGAGCTTGGGGGAAAAAGCCCCTGCATCGTGGATAAATCTGCAAATATTAAGCTTGCCGCCAAACGTATTGTATTCGGAAAATATCTGAACTGCGGACAAACCTGTGTAGCCCCTGATTACATTTACTGTCACAGGGAAGTAAAGGATGAGCTTCTGAAACAGATTCAGAAACAGATCCGTAAGCAGTTTGGCAAGTCACCTCTGGATAACAAAAATTACGGAAAGATTATCAACGAAAAGCATTTCAACCGCATTCAGAACCTGATCGATCCTGCGAAAGTCATCTGCGGCGGAAATGCCTGTCCCGAAACTTTACAGATTGAACCTACAGTCATGGATCAGGTAACCTTCGAAGATGCCGTAATGCAGGAAGAAATCTTCGGACCGGTAATGCCTGTCCTTACTTTTGATTCCATAGAAGAAGTAATCCGAAAGGTAAATTCCATGGCTCATCCTCTGGCTCTTTACATTTTTGCCCAGGACAAAGCCATCTGCGAAAAAGTCACCTCTGAATGTGGCTTCGGCGGTGGCTGTATCAACGATGTGATCATTCACCTCGCCACCAGCGAAATGCCATTCGGCGGCTTCGGAGAAAGCGGTATGGGAAGCTATCACGGCCAGAAAGGCTTCGAAACCTTTTCCCATTACAAGAGCATTGTAGACAAAAAGACCTGGATTGACCTGCCGATGAGGTATCAGCCTTATAGACGGATTTATGATAAGCTGATCCATATTTTCTTGAAATAAAGTGTTACTATTACTTCGGCTCGTTGCTCGCGTAAATAAAAATAAGGAGGTCGAAACTATGTGTTTTAATTTCAATAGCTGCACCGAATTATTTAATGCGATTTGCAAAATGTTTAACATTGGTTGTTAATTAATATGACAAAAGAGCCGCATTTTTACTATGAAAGTTCCAAGTCCAAAGTTGACATGTCCCTTTCGTAAAAATGCGGCTCAATAACAATTAATCTACTCCCTAATCCTTTCCACAATACTTCCATTCCAACCTGTGAGATCACTGTCCATAAAATTGGATACAATGGTTCTTGCAGCCTGGCTGTCCAGCATGGTCACAACACAAAGGTACACAGACAAACTGGCAGCCAGAGACAACAGTACCATAAAAGTCCTCTTCTTATCTTTTGTGAACTGTTCCCCGAAAAGTCTTGTGAGCAAATTTCCCTCTCCTGCTTTTCTTATTTTTGATGCGTTATGAGAAGGACGATAGCCAAGTGCCTCGATAGGCGAAACAGCAGCTTCCATTTTTGCAGGTTTCCGGCTGGCAAGAAAGATGGTAATTCCAACACCAGGCTTGTCATGCACCTCCGGTTCACAGTAAAATCTTGTAAAAATCTGTGCCTGCCGCTCTGGTGCAATCCCTTTTCCATAAAAGCCGCCCCCAAAACTCCATATCCTGACTTTTTCAAAGAAAAACAGATTGCCTGGTTTAAATCATAGTCGTCTTGCATATAAGGAAACCCGCCGTCCCTGCTGATCTGTCACACGGTTTCGATAATACTGCGTTCCCTTCATACTCACCGTACCATAATCTGGAAGCATCCTTCTTCTTGGTTCTCCATTTGAGAGCAGGGCGACGATTGATAACATTAACTTGCTTTTCCCATCGCCGGAATCGCCCTGCAACAGAGTAACCTTGCCAAACGGAATATACGGATACCACAGCCATTTCACTTCTTTCGGCTCAATTTCGCTTGCCTTGATAATTTCAAGAGGTACAGTTACATTCATTTCATTTTCAATCATTTTCATAGTTCTTTGTTCTCCTTTTCGATAAATATTTTGGGCAATGCACCACAACACAGCGAAAACTCTGCTTACAGTCATTCCTGCATTTTCTGCAAAGTTCGTTGTAGGTAATGCGGTTTCGATCATTCAGAAACAACGCCCACTCTTGTTTCCGTTTCTTGCTCATTCTCGGCATATCAATCCACCTTTCCGTTTGAAAATAAAAACCACAGGAAAGATACATTAAGCCTTGTTTGTGTCATTTCTCGGGGCGAAAATCAGGGAAAATTTCCTTTCTAAGCCTTTCAAAAAATTGCAAAGTGTTTGTACTAACCTGTGGTTGTGTATGAAATTGTGGGTTTGGGATAACAAAAAACACCGTATTTCTACGGTGCGTTCTGTCAGATATATTCTGTTTTATGATAGCAGAAAACCGGAATTCACAGTTCTTCCATCCTTCCCATCTTCAGCGCCATAACAAGAGTTCCGGCTGCCATCACAAAGACACCAATTTCAATCACATAGATGGGAAGAAGCGCCGGACCTGCCACGGCAAAGAAGTCCACAATAAAATGAATCCCATATGCAAGAACCGCTGTAAAAGCCGCTGTCCTGCATTTGCCTGCCTTTACCGCCCGGTAGATCAGCAGTGACAACCCGATATGCAGAATGATGGCACTGATTCTTTCGATTCCGCTTACAAAAAAGAGTGGTGCCGGTGTTGTCCATAGGGCCGACAGCTGTGACACGGTCTGGTTTGCAGACTCAGCAGGAAGTGCCGCCAGCGTATTCTGCATGGCTCCGCTGTTGATCATCAGCATGGACACAAGATTGCTGATTCCGGAGAGTCCTCCAATCAGAATGGCCTCTACACCGCCATGCCCGATTCCATACATCAGTGCATTTGGAAAATCCAGCCATTTCTTCATCCAGAACTTCATGGCAATCAGTCTTCCGGTCTCTTCAAAAACCGCTGCAGCCAAAGCCGCGTACACATAGTAAAGCCATGGCCTGCTCTGTGCGTTCAGTCCGCAGAACTGAATGACAAGAACATGCAGCTGCTGCTCCAACAGCATGGCAAACAGCAGATAGGTTCCTGCTCCGATAAAGAACGAGGAAATCCTTGCCTTAAGCTTCACCCTTCCTGCAATGAACAAAGCAATCGGTACCCCCATCGAGAGGACAACAGAGCAGATAACTCCCGCTATCGCCAGACCTGATATTGTGTTCAATTCCATCTTTATACCTCCCTGATTCTCAAAAAATTCCTTTATTGTATTTGAACTGTCCATACAATATAAAGCCTAATCCGACAATAACTGCTGGAAGAATGATATAATCTATAATTATTTCACTCCAAAACGAAACAATAAAACCTAATACAAGAGATATTCCTATAATCAGCGTTCCTGTGCCAACTGTTTTTCCATACTTTGGTATATCTTCTTCCTTTACTTTTCGCCTGTTATAAGAGTGAATTGTGCTGATATTGCCTTTGATATTTACAATTCCCACAACAGATATGAACACTCCCAAAATCAACATTATAATATTTTCCATAATGACCTCCTAAAAATAGAATAGTTCCTCAAATTTTTTGTCCAATGCAATACAAAGAATTAGAGCCAATTTTGCAGTTGGATTAAACTGTCCTGTTTCAATAGAACTAATGGTATTTCTTGATACCCCTACCATTTCTGCAAGCTGAGCTTGAGAAAGATTTGCTTCTGTGCGAACTTCCTTTAAGTGATTTTTCAGTTGTAATTGTTCTTTCATATTCTCACCTCTAAAAGGTGGCTAACAAATCCAACAAATGCCAAAATGGAAAGCACAAAAAACAGAACAGTCAAGACCAAATCGCTCTTTCGCTTCATTTTGATAAAACGAACTAACCATTGTGTTGCAATAATGCTGAAGTATATAACCCACGGACTGTAAATCATAGTATGAGCAAGCACAGAAGATAACAGCGAAAGCAAACAACACACTAAAGCACCAACTCTGCTTGCGTGACTTCCGGCTTGATATACCACTTCCATTTCAGCCAAGTCCTTATTGCGATGTTCTTTTCTGCTTGCATTTAAGATTTCGTCCTTTTTCATAAAAACACCTCCATGCCAAGTTTTCTTTGCATATTTAAATTATATACATACCAAGTTTTCTTGTCAATAGAGTTCATAAAAAAGTTACAACCGATATAAGAGATAACTTTTCTACCACTTCGATTATACTCACGACTTAATGACTTCTTGAATACTTGCCGAAAAAGAAAAACTGCCATCGGTTTGACAGCAGTTCTTCTTCGGTTGGTATCCGTTAGGAATACACAATATCATTCAATACAATCTCATCGGCACAGGCTCGAATGTTATTCATCAATCCTATCCATCTCATCATATCCGTTGCTTTCAGTTCTTCCGTTACACCCTGCTTCTTTGCCATTTCCTTTATCAGATATTCCGCCATATCACGAGCCGAAGTATCAATTTCGGCAAGGTGTTCATATAACTTTCCGCTTGTCAGCAGATTAAAATATAGCACACGCTTATGTTCCCTCAAATATCGTTGCCGCAACCGTCCGTATTTTGAAAGGGGAGGACTTTCCTCTACTATCAGGCAGGGATAATAGTAATCTCCGATGAGTTCGTATCGGATACCTGTTCTTTCGTCTGTAATAAATCTTTGCATAGTGTTTTCTCCTTTTGCTTCTTGTGGTAAAACTCCAATGATTTTTTGTTGTGGTTTACCTTTGTACATTCATCTGAACAGAATTTCTGCTGACTGTGTGTAGGCCAGTAGGTACTGCCACACACAGCACATACACGCTGACGATAATAGTGATTGAAGAACGGTTACTGCGCTGTTGCAAAATGCCATAAATGTGTAACTCCTTGTACGATGCGCCCTAATGGGCTGATGAATAGTGAATGTCCCCCTGCATGTGCACCTGCAAAAGGGCAAAAAAATAGCCAGGTCTCCCATTTCAATCAGAAACCTGGCTATGTAAAAAGGGCGGCTCACCGCCGCCCTCATCGTTAATATTCTGTGCTCAATAGAAAATCTGCAATGTGCATACTCTTAATGCCCTGGTAATTGCCTCCGGCAAATTCATCGGTTCTTAAAACATACTTCGGATAGTTATCCCGGATTTCCAGCAGCCGTTCATATTCGCGCTTTTCTGTTTTTTCGGATTTAATCTCCTGTGTGACCTGCACATACAACCGGTCATTCTGCTTCTGCGCCACAAAATCGACCTCACCATCCGGCGTTTTTCCAATCGTCACGGTATATCCTCGTCTGCAAAGTTCCAGATACACCACATTTTCCAGACTGGAAGCGACGCTGTCTGGTGTGTAGCCCAGCACGCTGTAACGCAAAGCGGTATCGGCAAGATAAAACTTCTCCTGCGTTTTCAGAATCTCCTTTCCGCGCAGATCGTATCGAGAACAGCGATGAAGGAGATATGCTTTCTCCAGCTTTTCCAGATAGCTGTACACCGTTTCATTGTCGATAGAACGATGCTCTGATTTCAGATAATCAGAAATTGATTTTGCTGAGAATGAATTTCCCACATTCGCAAATGTGTACCGAACCACCCGTTCCAGCTGGTCGATCTTGCGAATCTGGTTTCTCTTTACGATATCCGAGAAAATCGTGGAATTATAGATATCCCGGACAATCGTATAAACCTCATCCTGTGAATACTCTCGCAGGTGCGTTGCAGGGAAGCCGCCCAAGCGGATATAGTCTGCCAGTTCAGCATGGATATCCTTTACCTGTGTATACTGCTTTTTAAATTCCAGATATTCCTGAAACGAAAGCGTATAGATACAAAAGGAAACATATCGTCCGGTCAAGTAAGTCGCTATTTCCGAAGACATCATTCTGGAATTGGAGCCTGTCACATAAAGGTCAACATCATAATCCGTTGCCAGGGAGTTTACTACTTTCTCCCAGCCTTCAATTTCCTGAACCTCATCCAGAAAGAGATACGTTCTCCCCGTTGGATTTAGCTTTTCTTTGACAGCCTTGAACATATCCTTCGCTGTCATATCCTCATAATCCATGGAATCGAAGCGCATGCTGACAATCCTCTCAGACGGAACACCATGCTCCTGTTGCAGCTTCTCCATGATCATTTTAAGGACTGTGGATTTTCCGCAGCGGCGAACACCCGTCAACACTTTTACAAAAGGTGTGTCGGTGTAGGCCATAATCTTATCGACGTAGAGCGGTCTGTCTATCATAGGAACCACCTCCATGGTTCCATAATACCGCAAGCACATAAAAAAATCAATATGTTTTGCGATTATAAACCGCAACTCACATTGATTTTCATTGACTTTTTCGGATGGTGTCGAATTCTGTTTCTTTGCAGTTTCAGAATATCGTAGTTTAACCAAAAAATCCAGAAAGCAGCGGCACCAGAGTCGTGCCGATCAGTGCCACGCCGCCAGCCATCAGCTGTTTCATGCCCTGAGACTTGGCACCGGATAGCGATAGGTAATCCTTTGAAGTTATCTCCGGATTTTCCCCCGCTCCACACCGTGCATGCGACTTTCACCGCACACGGCGCTCCATCGAATTCAGCCATCCAGGGCTTTTAAACACAACTTACACACTTCGTTACAGCATTAAATTCAAAGAATAATAGGTGGCATTTCTGCCATAATACGAAGTTTGTTAAGCTTTTCTATTTGTTTATTGTCAAGATTTAAGGATTTCAGGTACTTCTCAATCGTAAGTTCTGAAGAAGCATGGATAAGGATATGAACCGCTTTGCTGACAAGAATAAGATTTGCGTATTCATCCGAACCGCCATTGCTAACCGGCACTTTATGGTGGCAGTGAATATCGTGGGAATCCATCGGAATTCCTGTCACTGCACATTTACCATACTGTGCCGCATACAAAGAAATACGGTTATCCGCATATTCAATGGTTCTGCCCTTTACAGGATTTCTTATCAGCCATAACATTGTCGCTGTGTCGATTGCAAGATTCTTATGAATCTGTTCCCGACCTTTGACCGTATATTTATTGATGGATTTCCTTTTATGCTGGGCATTCTTTGACTGGACATATCCCAGTGGAACCACCGGACGTCCATGAAGGAACCTCATCTGTCTGCTTGCTCCATACTTTTCTTTAATGAACCCATTTCTGAGCTGTCCCTTTTTGGATAAGTCTCCTTTCAGTCTGTTTCTGAGCTGTTTGTTGATACTGAAGGCAAGTCTGCTGAAGTCATGGGATACTTCTGTAGAAATACAATAGTATTCATGAAGTCCGGCAACTACAGAGTTATATTTCTGAAGCTGCATGAACTGAGCATTATCATCTGACGAATGAGCCAGTTTCTTTACTTCTTCCGAGACTTTTTCATGAGCCTTTTTGTATGCTTTATCGCTCATATGAGACCGAACCACATATTTCTTATCCTTTTTACGAACTTTCAGCTTGAACCCGAGAAAATCAGAATTCTGTCTTTTGAGATTTACTACTTTGGATTTGTCAGGGCTGATTTCCAGTCCCAGCCTGTCCTTTAGCCATAACTCTGTTGCCTTGTATGCTCTGACAGCATCCTCATGTGTTGCGCAGAAAATTTTAAAATCATCTGCGTACCGAACTGCATGCATCTCTTTTAATCTGCTCCGGCGCAGAGCCCTGTAAGCGTGGCTCTTAATTTCTGTTCCCTGCGCATTGCTCCTCGTTTTGAATTTTGTTTTTGTTGGCATCTCCTCCCATTGTGAGGCAATCCACCAATCCAGTTCATTCAATACGATGTTTGCAAGCAATGGCGACAAAATACCGCCTTGCGGGGTACCCCGTGCGGGATATGTTTTCTTCCCATCTGGCAGAACAACAGGTGCTTTCAGCATCTCTTTTATAATGCATAACAGCTTTTTGTCCCGGATTCCCAATGCCCATATCTGACGAATCAGCTTTGTATGGCTGATATTATCAAAGAAGCCTTTAATATCGAGGTCAACCACATGGTACAGATGCTGTACCTGTATCAGCCTCATGCATTGCGCAATAGCAGTCTCAGCGGAACGGTTCGGGCGGAACCCGTTGGAGTTCTCACTGAATTTTGCTTCACATATCGGTTCCATGACCTGCAAAATACATTGCTGTACGATCCGATCTACGATAGTTGGGATTCCCAGAGGTCTGGTCTTTCCATTGGGCTTTGGTATCTCCACTCGCCTTACGGGTCGTGGATGATAATTACTGAATTGTTTCCGTATGAGATGGACGTATTCTTCCTCGCTTAACTTTGCGAGGTCGGCTATCGTCCTTTTATCCACTCCCGAAGTATCACTTCCTGTATTCTTCTTTATCGTTCTATATGCAAGCTTGATATTTTCTTCACTCTCGATGATTTCCGTCAGATGGTTGAAGGTTTTATCTTTCTTACTTTCTGCATACAGCCTGTCAAGAGTACCTTCCATGTCGTAATACTCTGAGTTGCGGATTTTTCTCTGTTTACTTTTCCTTTCTTGCTGCCCCGAAGTCAACACAGGCATCCTCTCCCTTCGGTTTGGATTTTCTTTGTCATACTCGAAGCTGTGTTTGTTGTGTTTTCATTTTCTTTGCTGAATTCGACTTGTGGCTATCCCTCCACCGCTTACTTATTCACGGCTTCACAGGTACTGTGCCACTACTCTCACTGGAATAAAGAATGGTTATTGCCCTCTCGCGAAGGTATTCCCATCCACCACATCACTGGCTTGCAACCGCCTCCGTGTTCCCAGCTTTCCACGTTCCGATATTCCTATCATTGGATATCTTTAGGTTCTTCCTCTAAGCCTGTATCTGGTCATGCATAACCGCACCGCCTGTAACGATGCATGGACTTTCATAACAACCAATTTTACTCGCCCACAGATACCACCATGAAAGGTGTACTGCCTTTCGACAGCATCAACGTTTAGACTCGTACATTCAGAATTTCGTCAGTATTTTCATACATTCTCACCATGGATATCCGACCCCCGGCATATAGGCAACACCATCCACCTCTGGACAGCTTTCGTGTCTGGTCTGAAAACCAGTCTTACGGTTGCTCTCTGCCGACTTCACCGAGCTCTATAAACTTTTGGAGAGAGCCGTTGCATGCTCCCCGCCATTCGGAGTATTAGGGTGGCGCTTCGGGACGTTACCCCCTCATTTCACCAATCGGAATATCAGTTCTCCAAAGTTTCGGGCTACAATTGCCCTTCGACTTTGTGCGTAAGCTTTTCACTTACGAACGTGTCGCACGGTTGTCGTTGCCGTAGCCTTCCAGCAGGTTGATGGCTCCCCAGATGCCGAGACCGGCACCCAGTGCGATGACGAGAGTCTGAAGAACTGTTACTGCGCTGTTGAAAAATGCCATAAATGTGTACCTCCTTGTACGTTGCGCCCTTATGGGCTGATGAATAGTGATTTTCCATCTGCATGTGCACCTGCAAATGGGCAAACATATAGCCAGGTCTCCAATCCCTATCAGAAACCTGGCTATGTAAAGAGGCGGCAGCTCGCCGCCTCTTCTTATTCTGTTGCCAGCAGCGCACCCATGACATCTTCGTCACCGGAATAAACTTACTTGGCATGATCTGCGTCAACCACTTCGTACTTATCGCCGGGCTTGAGCTTCAGCCGATGGTCGAGAAACGCCTCGATGCTGAATGTGTTTTTCTTATCAGCTCCGGCAGTGAGCTTGTAGTTCGGATGCTGGGTCAGATCGTACTTATCTGACTCAAACGGCCTGACACCGCGTAGCTGCAAAATGCACTTTCCGCCATCCAGCACAGCCAGTTCATCCACCGAAGCCAGGTCATGCCCAACCTTTTGGTAATTAGTGCCGTAAGATGGGCTGTTGCCTCTGGTATCGGAAGTGTTGTACAGATCAATCGTTTCTTTCCCCAGTGCCTGATTCAGCTCTTTTAGCGTAGTCGGCTCCGAACCGCCAAGGAAAATACGGGAATCCATATTGCCGATGATAGTATCAGCATTGTCCTTGTAGATCGCCTTCAGCTGGCTCTGCGCCTGAAGTACCAGACATGCCGAGATTTCTCTTGATCGGATGGTGGCTACCAGCTTTTCCAGATTCGGAATCTGACCAATGTTCGCACACTCGTCAATCAGACAACGCACATGCACCGGCAACCTGCCGCCATAAACATCATCCGCTTTTTCGCACAGCAGGTTAAACAGCTGTGTGTAGATCATGGAAATCAGGAAATTAAAAGTCGGGTCTGTATCGCTCATAATGAGGAACAGAGCCGTTTTCTCATCTCCCACTGTATCCAGGGACAGCTCATCATACATGGTGATATCACGAACTTCCTCAATATCGAAAGGAGCCAGCCGTGCGCCACAGCTCACCAGAATCGACTTTAAGGTCTTGCCAGTAACAAAATGTCAATAGTTTTTTAATCACTTTTTCAAAAAAGGCAAAAAAATAGAACGTATAGTTAATTTCCATACGCTCTATCTCACATTTCATATTAAATTTTTGAATTCTACAAACTTGGAGTTGTATCATCACTTATCTTTATCTTTTTTTGAAAAAATAAGACTGCCAGATATGCCAAAAGATATACCCAGACATATTCCAATTCCGGCCATGCTATTTAATGAGTTTATGAAAACAATGCTCCAAAGTATTGCTGCGACTATTCCGATAGTGACTCCTATAATTATCTTTTTGCTTTTCATAAGCTTTGTCCTTTAACTCCCGATTTTACTTTGTGACTATGACTTTTCCTTCCGAATCCAGAAGAGGTGTAATACTGGCTCCATATCCGGACTTCCAACAAAGGTAATTAACTCCCGTCTCTTTATCTACAAGAATTTGGCGAACTCCTTCATCCTTAAGCCCACCTCCATCTCTAAATATAACTTCAAATCTTTTTTCTTTCTTTGCCATGTTTATTCCTCCTTTTTTCAAGCGTTAAATCCCGATTTCCTTGATTCTGCAAACTTTATCGTCTTGTTCCATTCTTATCAAAATTCTTTTTTAATGCTATTTCTGTTGGGAGAATAGACCCAATTAAAGGAATAAGTTGAACACCACAGATAATTCCTCCCATACTCCCAACACAATCTTCATTTTTTCCGATTACTAAAAGCATGAATATTACTGTTATTGGCAACATAACCATTCCACAGACATACCAGACTTTACCACAATATTTATGAGCAAATTCCCATGTGTCTTTATTCTTCATAGACATCGAAGTTCGATATCCAAATACTGAATTTATTTCCTTTGGAGCCTTTTTCATAAAATATCTTCCAAAACCAATCATCGTAAATGGAAGAAGCAAATCCATAATCAACATAAAAATCCAAAACTCCATTGTAAATCTCCTTTACTATATTTCGTTTTTATTCTTTTTTGTGAAATTCTTTCAAATTTAATTCACGTTTCAATTCTTCCTCTGACGGCAGATAGGTGAAATATTTCGATGCAAATATCTGGTGATTATCTTCAGGAAGCGTATATTTTACAATAGAATCTCCCTTATCTGCACAAAGTACAATCCCAATAGGCTGCGTATCTCCTTCATTCATCATTTCACGAGTATAGTAATTCACATACATCTGCATTTTTCCTAGATCCTGATGGGTCAGTTTACCCATTTTCAAGTCAATGAGAACGAAACATTTTAAAATATAGTTGTAAAATACCAGATCAATAAAAAAGTCCTGTCCATCCAATGTAAATCTTTTCTGACGTGCTACAAATGAAAATCCTCTTCCAAGTTCCAAAAGGAAATGTTGAAGATGATCAATCAATGCCTGTTCCAAATCTCCTTCATATACATGTGTGTCAGGCTGAATCTGCAGAAATTCCATAACATAAGGATCTTTCACTATTTTCTCATATTCTGGTTTTGGCTCTGTTGTTTGAATTTCATTTGCAACCGCTATCTTATCCTGGCTTGCTAAAATACGCTGCTAATA
The DNA here is from genome assembly GCF_040908885.1 of Ruminococcus sp. RTP21358st1_G6_RTP21358_211008. Taxonomy (NCBI): domain Bacteria; kingdom Bacillati; phylum Bacillota; class Clostridia; order Eubacteriales; family Oscillospiraceae; genus Ruminococcus; species Ruminococcus sp. RTP21358st1_G6_RTP21358_211008. The sequence goes on along the minus strand of NZ_JBDGDM010000041.1, from coordinate 12,816 downwards.
CATCGTATTGATCTGCCGTTCCAGTTGACGAACACTCCATGCTGCTTTTGCACATTCTTCCATATAAAATCTTCTTGCCTGTTCATCATTTATACGCATCAAGACACGATAATGTGACCAGCTCAATTCAGGACACAGTGTGTCTCGAATTGGAAAAGTGCAATAAAACTGCCTCATCTTACGAAGATTCGATTTATCAAAGCCTTTTCCAAACTCTGCGGTCAGCTGCTCAGAAAGATATTCCAATAATTTCTTTCCGTATTCTGCACGATCATTTTCTCCACATGCTTTAAAAATCTGTTCTCCAATTTTCCAATAAGTTGTTACCATAGCAGAATTTACCGCTGTGCTTAAACGATGTTGTGCCGACACAATAGAATTACGAATAGAATGATAAGTCTGTTCTGCATTTTGATTTTTTTGTAAATTATAATCCATGCTCTTTACTCCTCTGAATTTCTAAAATAGAACTTACTGTTCTTCTATTGATTCAATATTTTCAATCCGCATCAGCTTAACTACCTGCTTATCTTTTTTCTCTGTATAGCAAATTTTTATCCATTCATCATCTGCGTCTATTATCTTGCAGGATAATTCAGTTTTTCCCGCAAAACTAAAAATGAACTCTGATCTGATAATACATTGTTTTCCTACAAGATCATTAATCAGCTTTGACATATATGCCACTCCTCTCTGCTTTTTCTCCAATCGTTTTACTTTCGTTTCTAAACGCTTTACTTTTCCCGGATACGCCGAATAACAAAGTAACAGCAACAATGCTACAATTCCAAACCATTCCATATTATTCTCCTTAGCAAACTTAACGCTAGCATGGCATTTCTTTTGCTATATATAATATAACCTATCCAACACAGTCTTTCAATTTCTTTGCACAGCACCTACCTCTTCTCATAAATATTTTTGTTTTCCCTGAACTCTTTGTTTCTATCGTTGCAATAACTTTCTCCGCTGGGTATAATAAAAAAGAACTTTCTACAACCTCAAAGGAGGGATTTCTATGATAGAACAGCTCATTGCTGAAGCAACCGAATGTGATTTCAAAGTTGCACTTGAAATAAAGAAACCCAAAAGCTAGTTAAAAAGTGTCAGTTCCTTTTCTAATGGAATCGGCGGAACTCTGTTTTTCGGAATCTCTGATGACAGGAAACCTATTGGCTTGTCCGATGTTCAAAAGGATGCTGAGGCGATCAGCCGCTTAATCAAAGAACGAATCACACCATTACCTCAGTTTATCTTAAAACCATTACAGGAAGATGGTAAAAATCTATTAGCTCTGGAGGTTTCTCCCGGCCGCAGCACCCCATATTATTACAAGGCAGACGGCGTGATGGAAGCATATATCCGTGTTGGAAATGAAAGCGTAATTGCCCCTGATTACATTGTGAATGAATTAATCTTAAAGGGAACCAATCAGTCCTTTGATACCCTAACAACAGACGCGGTAAAAAAGGATTACAGCTTTACACTTCTGGAAGCAACCTATCTGGAACGAACCGGCCTCCGCTTCGAGCCATCCGATTATGTCTCCTTCGGTTTGGCTGACAAAAATGGGTTCTTGACCAATGCCGGAAAGCTCATGACCGATCAGCACACAGTTTATAACTCCCGTATGTTCTGTACCCGGTGGAATGGCTTGGAAAAAGGCTCTATCTTTGATGATGCGCTGGACGATAAAGAATACGAAGGGAATCTGATTTATCTACTGAAAAGCGGCAGTGAATTTATTCGCAATAATTCCAAAGTCCGTTTTGTCAAAGAGGCACAGTATCGTGTAGACAAGCCGGATTATGCTGAACGAGCTGTGACAGAGGCTCTTGTCAATGCGCTTATCCATCGTGATTATATTGTGCTTGGCAGCGAAATCCATATTGATATGTTTGATGATCGGGTGGAAATCACATCTCCTGGCGGTATGTTTGGCGGCGGCTCAATTCAGGAATACGATATTTACAGTATTCGTTCCATGCGACGAAACCCTGTGATTGCTGACCTGTTCCACCGCATGAAGTACATGGAACGCCGTGGAAGTGGTCTGCGCAAAATCGTCAGTGAAACCGAAAAGCTGCCTGGATACACAGAGGCATATAAGCCCGAATTTTCCTCAACAGCGACAGATTTCAGAGTCATCTTGAAAAATGTAAACTACAACTTAGAGGGTGATACCCACCAAGTTACCCACCAAGATATTGAACTATCAACGATGTCCAAACAGATTTTGGCTTTTTGCACAACACCAAAATCCAAGAAAGAGCTTGCAGTATTTTGCGGCTTCAAAGATTTAAGAAACTTCACTTTGAAGCATATCAATCCGCTTTTAGAATCCGGGCAATTAGAAATGACTATTCCCGATAAACCTAAAAGTCGCAATCAAAAATATATTACAGTTCGTTCCGAATAAATTATACAAAAAATTACCGCTTACATTCTCTGTAAACGGTAATTTTTATTATATCAGACCTCAGTATCCTTGGCAAACATCTGTATCCTACCCGCCATTATTTTGCTGTCAGTTTTGCATATTCTGTTTTCGCATTTTCCCATGCGTCTTTGAAATACTCCGTTACTTCATCATAGCCAAGTTCTTTTAACTGTTTCTGAATCGCTTCGTATTTCTGATCGTACGCATCCTGTGTATCAGACATTACCATATCCGGAACTGCCTGCTGCAAGTAATCTGCAATTTTTGTCATGCTTCTCTGAACGGCAGTAGGATTCTCTGCCGGCATCAAGTTAATATATCCTTCATAGATAGTAGACTGATTTTTTCTGTTTGTACTTACCTCAATCGGAGTCTCTGCATTATAATACGCACAATAATCCTTGTCTGCATCTGTCATATGTTCCTTCACATAATCATTATTTAATCTCAGATCAATGTACTGCCCTTCATTTGCTGCACTGATCGCATAGGAATCGTAATCCTGCCCAATCATGGACAGATAGCGGTTTGCTCCCTGTTCCAACAGATAATCCGGGGTCTCTTTCATTTTTTCAATACAGTCATCCGTAAACACCGCAACACCATTTTCGTCATAATCCCAGGTAACACCTTTAGGCCCGTTCATAATAGTACGTGCACCATCTTCTGAGAAAATAAAATTCAGTAAGCGCATGATGCCTTTCATCTTTGTCTCATCACATTTTGAGGAAACCACATACGTTCTTGCTGACATTCCAAACTCTGATGCTCTGGACACCCATGCTGGAAATTCTTCTGTGTCTGCCCATGGAATATCTACTACTTTATCTTCTCCTGTTTTGTTCAACTCTGCATTCAGTGTGTCCCAATCCCACTCCATAGAACTGAACAATATCTGTCCTTCATTGATTTTCTGCGTATAATTCTCATTTTTCTGTGTATATGTTTCCGGATCCAGCAGTCCCATCTGGTTGGCTTTAAAATACATTTCCGACGTAATCCAGTACATATGATTTTCATCATACAGATCTATATATTCAAGATCAGGTATACTAAATGATGCTACATCATTAATTCCATATTGTCCCATATATTTCCAGATTACCGGATCTGATAAAGCATGATTTAATCCCCAGTCATTAAATCTGGAAATACCATATGTTTTCTTACCGGATTCTGTTTCCGGATGATTCGTCTGGATCGTCTTTAAAAGATTCAGAAAATCATCAACCGACTGAATCTCCGGACTTCCTGCTTCTTTGTACCAGTCCCATCGGATAAAGTTTCCATATCTGGAAGTAGCCAGCGCCGAAGGCTCTGATTTTCCTCTTGCAAAAATTGCATAAACTTTCTCATTCCCTGCACTCATATACTCCTTACTATACTCAAGCATACCGGAAAAATTCTCTGTTAGATCTGGCGCATATTCCATATAATCATCCAGATTCTGCAACGCGCCGGCCTGAATCAACGGTGTGATATACTTGGCATCCATACGGTTCAGATCATACAAATCTCCACTAGCCGCCATAGCCTGTGCCTTTTCATTGCTGTATAAAACCACATTCAGCGTAACACCCGTCTGCTCTTTAATATACTGTGCAACCGGATCCTCCTGAATTCCCGCTGTCATCGGATTTTCTCCTGCGCTGTCGATAAAAATATCCAGTGTTACCTCTTCCACTCCATCTGTCTGCGCATCTGTATTATTTTCCTGCGTGCTCTGTCCGGAATCACCTGTCGAACTGCTGCTTTCTTCTCCTGTCCCTCCGCACGCCATCATATGTAACGCAAGAATGGCTGCTCCTGCCGTTGCCACGATCCGTTTTCTTCTGTTTTTCCGTTTCATATTATTTCCTCCTGTTCTTTCTTTTCTTACCCTTTTACCGCTCCAATCATAATTCCATTGATAAAATATTTCTGCATAAATGGATAGACTGCCAAAATTGGTATTGTGACTACCATCGTAATCGTCATTCTTAACGTAAATGGACTGATCGCAGCACCCGAAACTGCTCCTGCACCTCCTGTCCTGGCCATATTCGCTATATTGGTGGCCTGATTCAGATACTCCAATAAAGTCATCTGCAACGTTTTCAGATCTATATCATTTACAAGCAATAAGTTATCTGTCCAGGAATTCCATTGTCCTACTGCTGTAAACACAACAATAGCTGCCAGAACCGGCTTGCTGATCGGGATAATAATTTTACAAAAAATTGTAAAATATCCCGCTCCATCTATCATTGCCGATTCTTCAATTCCACTTGCGATAGATTCCATATAGGTTTTAATCAGAATCATACTGTAAGCCGAAACGGCTGTCGGCAAAATATACACCAGAAAATTATCTTTCAATCCGATACTGCGCATTGTCAGATACCACGGGATTAATCCTGCATTGATATACATGGAAATAATTGCAATAGAATAAAAGAATTTTCTGAACGGCAGTTCTTTTTTTGTTAACGTATATGCCAGAATACTTGTAAAATACAACGTTACCGCAGTCCCGACCACCGTCCTTGCAACCGATACAAAAAATGCACGGAGAATCCCATTCAGTTCAAAAATCTGCTTATAATTTTTCAATGTAGGTTCCAGTGGATACCAGGTAATGGTACTTTTCTGCACGGCATCCGGACTGCTGATCGATGCAATAAAGATATAGTAAAACGGATAAATGCAACTAAGTACTATGATGGAGAAAAGAACAATCATACAGACCTGAAAGACAACCTCCTTTGGCTGTATCTTCTTTTTGTTTCTCATCTTCTCATCCTCCTTTCTGTCTGTTACAAGATGGACTGTCCGAGTGTTTTTTTCGACAGTTTATTGACACCAAATACAAGCCCGACACTGATAAAAGTTTTCACCATACTGACCGCTGTTGATGCCGGAATATCATTGTTCAACATCCCGATCCGGTAAACATAGTAGTCTAATACTTCCATTTTTTCCTGGATCATCGGATTGACAAAGACATAATATTGTTCAAATCCGTTATTTAAAATTGCTCCGATTGATATGATCAGTAACGTAATCAGCGTTGGAAGCATGCCAGGTATTGTGATATGTAACATTTTTTTCCATCTTCCAGCCCCATCTACCGCTGCCGCATCATACAACTGGGAATCTATTCCAGTGATTGCCGCAAAGAAAATGATGGAGTTATAACCTACTGTTTTCCATATATTTGTTAAAATCATGAATAACTTTGCCGTATTGGGATTTGTCAGAAGCGTTGTAGTTGCTTCCGTTTCTCCGGTGATCCCCCGAATGACAGTCGTAAGTAATCCATCATTGGAAAACAGAGAAAACATAATTGAATAAATAATGATCCAGCTGATAAAGTTTGGAATCGTAATGGCTGTCTGCACTGTTTTTTTGAACATTCTTCCGCGTACTTCTGACAACAGAATAGCTATCATTCCTGCAAGCGGAAGTCCGAGAAGTCCTGCCAGACTGATAATCAACGTATTTCCGATTACCTTCAGTATATATGGGTCTCCGAATACATATCGGAAATTATCCAGTCCCACAAATTCACAGGTCGATAATTTGTAACCGATCCGGTAATCAAAAAAAGAATAAATCCATCCTGAAATTGGCAAATAGGAAAACACAATAATAAACAAAATTGACGGAACCGTCATCAGTAACAACGTTTTTTGTCCTCTAGTCATGTGTGTGTTTTTGTATCTCCCTGTTGTACTTTTACTACTCATATTACCCCTCCCTTTCTCTGTTTTGTTTTCCTGTTCTGCTTTTATTATCACATATTATCTTTTTTACTGCCATTTCAAAAATCATACATGAGATTACAAAAATTTTATTGTTTTATGCGATTATTTTTATAATTCATCCTATCTTTTTTATAATTTCAAACGATTGACGTAATTATCAATACTGAATATAATATAGATATACCACTTTCATCCTTTTACTCTTTAGAATCGTTTACAGGAGTGACTTTATGAGATCAACAGACAGACAATATAAGATGCACTTTATTTCAAATATCTACCGTTTTATATTTTTTCTTATTTTACTGGCCATCACAATCATTGGAATTATTACTTACTATAATTTTTCGCGTCAGAACCATACCTATAGTATCAACTATAATATGTCCGCAGTATCCGGACTGACCCATATGATTGAAGAACAGGAAGACAGTTTCATGCAGTGTATCAACAACGCTTATCTTGATTACTACTCTTATCGTGAAGGACTTTTCTTTATCTCACCGGATAGCGATGCTCCGATCATTCGCGAAAACTGCTATCGTTTTCTGAGTGAATCGTTTTCTCTGAACCAGCAGATAACGTCTATGTCCATTTATTCTGCATACGATAACCGTATCTATTCTGTGACCAAAAACGGACGATATGATTTTCCGGAAAATCAGGCCGAATTCAGCGCTATGCTTTCTACTTACCAGGATCCTTATACGCGCCTGGGCGTTATACCGTCCAAAGTATATAAGCTGCTCTGCACTTCCACCGGATACAGTTTCCTTTACTGTCTGAAAAATACAATTACTTTTCAGAACATCGGTGCTATTCAGGCGGATTACAGTGCAAAAGGGCTACAGAATTATCTTTCCACCAATTATCCCGGTGTAAAGGGGGCTTTTCTGGTTTTCGATAATGATAACAACATCCTTTTTGAAACGGATAACAAACTGAAGCCCTCAGAGAAAGAACAACTTGCAGCAACCCCTGCCAAAAGTTCTGATACAACCATAGCCTTTCATGGAGAACGATATTATATCAACACGGATAAAACGGAAGATTCTTCTATCCATGTTGTCGGTTTTATCTCTCGCGGCTCACTCTGGAATGATATCCGTTACCCAATTTTTCTGATTCTTTTGATTACGTTTACGGTTACTGTAATTACTTTAATCTGTGTGTATCTTTTTCTGAATAAAAGCACAAACCAGCTAAACAAAATTTATCTTTCTATTCTGGAAGTAAAACAGGGCAATCTGAATACCAGAATCCCTACACAACCGTTACCTAGAAATGAATTTGATGATATTTCATTCGCATTTAATGATATGTTGGAGAATCTGAACAGTTATATTGATAAAGTATATAAATCAGAGATTGAATCCCAAAAGTATCAGTTAAAGCTCCTGCAATCTCAGATTAATCCACATTTTCTTTTTAACACCCTGGAAACCATCCGTATGAACGCACTGTTGCATGGGGATTCTGAAACCACGGAAATGATCTACATTCTGTCAAAGATTCTCAGAAATTCCATCAAGGGAAACAGCATGGTTTCCGTACGGCAGGAAATTGAGAACTGTAAAAATTATCTGCGGTTGTGTGATATTCAGTACAAAAATCTTCTTCACTACAGCTTTGACATTGACAACAGACTATTGTCGGAAACGATTATCCAGCACGCACTGATCATCATGATCGAGAACTTCATTCTTCATGGTTTTGACAGTTCCCATGAGACTAATGTCATCACCATCACAGGAAAACTTCAGGACACCTTCGCCGTATTTCATGTGCGAGATAATGGATTCGGGATCACAAAGGAAGATCTCCATACGCTAAGACAGTCTTTTACCGAAAAATCGCTGGATCATATTGAACGTATCGGTTTAAAAAATATTTATCAGAGAGCACAGCTTTTATATGGACCCGAAAGCAATTTAGAGGTTTTATCGACCCCAGGGGAAGGCACGGAAATCATATTTATATTTCCAGTAAAAGTTTCTCAGAACTAGCAGGGAGGAATTGTTATGCTACATGTAATTCTTATAGACGATGAACCATTAATCCGCAACGGTTTGCAGAAAATGTTTTCCTGGGAGGACTTTCATATGGAAATATCTGCGGTTTTCCCAAACGGAAGTCTTGCATTCGAATATATTCAGACGCATCCTGTCGATCTTGTGATCACGGATATCAAAATGCCCGTTATGACCGGGATAGACTTTATGACAGCCTGCAGAAATCACGGCATAAAAACCAAATTCATTGTTCTGAGCGGTTTTTCTGACTTTGCTTACGTAAAAAGTGCCGCACAGATCGGTATTGAAAACTATTTGTTAAAACCAATTGATCATCAGGAAATGTCCCGCACACTTCGCCAGGTACAAAAGAAGATTGAGGCGGAACAGCGAAATAAAATATTTGTCGATGAAGGAATTCGGATTTTTAAAAACAATCTGCTGTTTCGACTGATCACCGGAAAAATTTCTGTGGAAGATCTGCAGGAACGTCAGGATTATGTAGATCTTCCCCTTGAAAACTGTAATTACCAGATTGCTGTCATCAAGTTTTCTGCTGCCACCATGGATTCCGCACAATTGCAGGGCAAACCGCCTCTGAATTCTGTGATTCACCATTTATCCTGTTATCCGGATATCTTTCCGATTACGGACTACACCGTGCGTTTTTTGTATCTTCTCTTTTGTAATTACGATGGACAGAAAAAACGGATAAATCCCTGCCTTTCCAGGCTTTCCCAGTACCTGTCCGTCACGTCCGACTTCCGTATCTCCATCGCGGTCGGAAAACTGGTAACCACTGTTGACGAGATTGTTGGCAGCTATCGTTCCGCTTTTCTTTTGATCAACACGGCTACTGTCTGTGAATCTGCGGATGAGATCCGCTGGTCGGAAGATCTGGAAAAGAACCATGCATTTATGCTCCCACATATTGAAATCGATCAGCTGGTTCATCTAAATGAAAAATGTCTGTATAAAAGCGAAGATTCGATTCAGGAAATCATTGCAGATGTTCTGTACAACAACCGCTTTATTCCACTGGAAGGACTGCAGATGCTTGCTGTCATGACTCTTTCAAAAGTATATGAAAATTACCTTGATTCCAAAGCAGACTCTGCTCCTTCCAAGACCGATATTCATGACCTGATCAATCCACTGGCCGATTGCACAGACTATCGTTCCATTCGCGATCAGACTTTTGCCATTATTCACACCATTTTCTTGTGCCAGCAAAATAACGGGGAATTTACTACCGGTGCTTCCTGTAAAATGATTCTGCGTTTTCTGGAATCCCACTACGCCGAAGACATTAATCTTAAAACGATCGCTGACCGTTTTCACGTAAATGCATTGTATCTTGGGCGAAAAATCAAAGCAGACACCGGATATACTTTTAACGATTATATCAATCAGTTACGTTTGAAAAATGCCGCAGAGCTCTTGCAAAACACCAGTCTTTCTGCGAAACAGATTGCCAAGCGGGTGGGTTACAGCAATGATAAATATTTCAGTATTCAGTTTAAAAAATATCAGAATATGACTCCAGGAGAGTTCAGAAAAAAATATACACAAATCAATTCATTTTAGGAGGTACTATGGAAACAAGAATTCACGAAGCCCTGAACGAAACTTATCAAAACTACATCCTGCCTTTTTTCTGGCAGCATGGCGAAACCGAAACAGTACTCAGAACGTACATGAAGACCATCCAGGATATGGGAATTCAGGCTGTTTGTCTGGAATCCCGTCCACATCCTGACTTCGCAGGCCCCGGCTGGTGGCACGATCTGGATATTATCCTTGATGAGGCAAAACAGCGGAATATGAAAGTATGGATTCTGGATGACAGTCATTTTCCTACCGGCTACGCAAACGGTGGAATGAAAAAAGTGGGAAAAGAACTGCAAAAGTGCTCAGTCTATCATCTCTGTGTAGATCTTGTCGGTCCGGCTCGAACCTACGTGGATGTAAATGCATTGCTGGGTGAATTTTCCTCTGGATTTCCACTCCCTGAAAACCATCCTCTCGCAAAGGAAAAAGAACTTCTTACAGCTGTTTTGTATCGACGAAAAGATGAGGTATCCGATGATCTGACCAATGAGTGTATTCCCCTTACCTCATCTATTAAAAACGGTCTTTTACCGTTGGAAGTCCCTGATGGTTTCTATCGTTTATTTCTTATCTATAAATCATACCATGCAGGACTTGCCTACAACGATTACATCAATCTTCTGCAGAAAAAATCTGTAAAGGTTTTACTGGATGAAGTATATGAACCTCATTTTGCACATTATCATGAATATTTCGGTAATACCATTGCAGGATTCTTTTCAGATGAGCCTGGATTTTACAATTGTATTGATAGCTTGTTTAATTTTTCCGCGATTGTTGGCAAGACAGATATGCCTCTGCCATGGTCAGATGAACTTGAAAAACTTCTTTATGAAAAAAACATCACTCGTGAAGGTCTTGTCCGTCTCTGGTTTGATGTTTCTCCTGAAACAGATTCTCTGTTTCGTTATCAGTACATGAATCTGGTGACGGATCTGTATAAAAAGAATTTTTCCATGCAATTAGGTCAGTGGTGCCGTGCACATAATGTTGAATATATCGGACATATTATGGAAGACAATAATTCGTCTTCCCGTCTTGGTCCAAGCGCCGGACACTATTTTCGCGCTATGGCTGGCCAGGATATGGCAGGTATCGACATTGTAACCTCCCAGGTCATGCCGGGGCGTACGCATACACATACCACTCACGCCTCTGTGAATACTTATTCTGACGGAGAGTTTTATCATTATGCCCTTGCGAAACTCGCTTCCAGCGATGCCCACCTTGAACCGGCCAAGAAAGGGCGGGCTATGTGCGAACTATTTGGCAACTACGGCTGGTCAGAAGGACTGGAAATGATGAAATGGCTGACAGATTTTATGCTGATCCGCGGAATCAATATCTTCGTTCCACATGCCTTTTCCGCAAAAGATTTTCCGGATCCGGACTGCCCGCCCCACTTTTATGCCCATGGACATAATCTGCAGGCTCCATATATGAAATACTTATTTACCTATATGAACCGTATGGCACATATTCTGAATGGTGGACGAAGTTGTTCACAAGTAGGTATCCTTTACCACGGCGAAGCAGAATGGGCCGGTGATGCCATGCTCTTTCAGAAGCTTGGAAGGATCTGTATGGAACAGCAGGTAGATTACGATGTTATCCCGGCTGAGAAGATCAGTTATCCAGATCTTCTCTCCTGCCTCAATGATAATCAGGAACTGATACTTGGTACACTCCACTTAAAGTATCTGATCATTCCTTATGCACAGAAACTTCCAATTTCTGTTCTTCATGGGATCGCTGCACTGTCCGAACATGGTTTTCCGGTTCTTTTTATCGATGCTTTTCCGTCTGACTCCTGTGAACATGTTGATGCCACAAAGCTGCTTTCTATCATTCGTAAAAAAGCCACTTGTCTTCCACTCACTGCATTTGCTGCTTTTTTAAAGAATCAACAGCTTCCTATGGTACATATTCTCTCCGAGAAGCCTTACAAAGATTTGCGGGTTTATCAGTATCAGGGGGATGACTATCAGTGTATGATGCTTCGAAACGAATCCATCTGGCAGCCGATTCATGAAGACATAACATTTTCGTTTTTTAAACCTTCTGCGGAATATGATGTCTATCATAACTGTATATACGCACTGAAATCATCTGCTGAAAGTTATATGCTGGATCTCGAACCCGGCGAATCCCGCCTGCTTGTCTCCGGCATAGACACTACTGGAATTCGTATCAAAAAAGTGGATACTTCACTTGTAAAAGAGCGCTATAAACTCGAAACACCCGTAGCTATTTCCGTTTCAACCTACGAAGATCACGGGAGTTTTCGTCCCGTACACGGTCGGAGTTCTTTCGAAAATCTGTGCATAGAGCCAGGCTTTGAAAGCTTCCACGGTATCATACGATACGAGACAACCTTTACCATAGATTCCCCTGCAAAGAGCAATTCCGGTGTATTCCTTGTTATCGAAGGTGCCAATGAAGTCATTCAGCTCACCGTCAACCAACATACATTGTTTCCGGCCATCGGTGCACCTTATCGCTTTGATATTACCGACTATATCGTCCCCGGGAAAAATCAGCTAATTATCGACAATACCACAACTGTTTTTCCGCTGATCAAAGATGCACCTTCTGTCAATACAGGTCTTCATCCTTTGGGAATTGACGGAGCTGTCTGGTTCGAATATATCAACTAAAAACTTTTCTAAATAGAAAAAGCCGCCACTTCAAAATTAACAGTGAAGTGACGGCTCTTTCTATCGCCGGAATACGAGTTCCTGAAATGAAAAAAACACCCAGCATTTATACTGTGTGCTACATCAAATTCATATTTAATTATTCAAATTAGCTCAAACTATGCCAAACTGCCACAGCCAAAAAACGAGGGGAAGGAGGGCTGAAAAGCACCCCAAAAATCGGCTCTCGGTTAACCACTTCCCCCTCTTTTTGGCCAGTTAACCACTTGCGGACCCAATGCTAGCAATATAGTGTCAACTTAAAATCGTTATGATTCTGCTTATTTAATTTCGCTCCTTGAAAACTAAAT
>NZ_JBDGDM010000040.1:0-42777 GCF_040908885.1 Ruminococcus sp. RTP21358st1_G6_RTP21358_211008 | reverse complement strand
AACGAAAGGGCAGTTAATGAAAAGTCTCCATACTGCTTTTTCGTTTGCACCACCTTCGATTCTTTCCTTAACGATTTATGTGCATTAAATTATTTAGACCTATATCCGCTTTCCTTACAACCACAATCAGACCAGGCAGAAAGCCGCCAGCATATAAACCAACACACGGACCAAACAAATCACGCTACTGGTGTTCCAAACAAATACTGGTAACACAAAAAGTTCCGGTAACCGATGTCTTTCCACCGTTTACCGGGACTTTTTATGGTTTCTTTTTAAGCTTCTTCCACGATTTTCACACCCCATGCAGGCATTTGGAGAGCGGTGCCATTTTCTACGGCGGTGTTTTCTAACAGCTCTATGCCATTTTTATAATCATAAGGCATTTCCAGTTCCATACCAGAATAATTCAAGAAATAACAAACAGTTTTTCCCAGATCATTCAAACCTTTTCGCACAATAATTGGGTAGTGGTATTCTGGGATTTCTACGTCTGCTTCCGGGAGCACGGCTTTATAAACGGACTTCAGGGTTTCCTCGTCTGTCATGCAGCCGATGTATACGGCCTGGCCTTTTCCGTAGTGGTTTCGGGTGATAGCGGCGTAATCTTTCCAATTATAGTGCTCGTAAGATGCCAGCACTTCTGCTCCTTCCGAAACCAGAAGCTCCATAAATACATTCGCAGCTGGGTGTGCATTGCCTTTCTGATCTGTTTTTTTCAGAATAACTTCCCCTGTTAAGCCCACATTTTTCGGGAAAGTGAACTGATCGTAATGGACTCCGAAGCAGTTGCTCAGAATATGCGGCTGCACCTCATGGCTTACCTTCACATTTTCATTTGCAAAAGCAGTTTTAAAGGATGCAATCAGGGTTCCGCCATTTTCCACATACTGATTTAACCGTATGAGAAGCTCATCAGGTGCCGCATAAAGGGCTGGTACTATAATTGCTTTATATTGATCCAGATTCTCGGACTCTGGCCAGATGAAATCGCATTCTATGTTCATGTGATACAGAGTATCGTACATCCAACGCATAACGTCATTATAATAGATACTCTTAGCATCCGCGCCGGGTGCCTGTTCCTGGATTCGGAACCAGTTCAGAGCAGTAAGTGCTTCATTGCTGACCAGTACTGCCACTTCATTTTTCTTCTTCAGGTTAACCAGATGTTTTCCAAGGCGGGCAAACTCGTTACCAATTATGCAGGCTTCCCTGTAAGTGGCATTCTCCTGAAAATCATGACTAAGAATTCCCTTCCAGTGGGTTTCACAGGCATTGTGAATGGAATGCCAGTGCCAGTACATCACACTATTCGCTCCCGATGCCAGGTGACTGTATGCCTGTAATCTCAGCTGTCCTTTATATGGTGTCCATCCAGGAAATCCCTGTGCTTCGGTTTCAATTACCAGATAGTTATCCTGTTTCAGGGAGCGGATCAGATCTCCGCCGAATGCAATTTCTACGCCAGTGAGGTCGTCCTGTGTAGGATGGTAAATATCGGTTCCTGCAATTGTCAGGCACTGGGACGCATGCAGATGGTTTACATAAGGCTGAATGCCATAGGAATATCCACGCCACTCAAAATCCAGATTATGGGTTACAAACTGGTCTTCTCTTCTATATTCATTTACAATATCAGCCTGCCAGCCGAGGAATTTGTCCACCAGAGTTCTCTGGAATTTCTCAAATTCTGCGCCAAGGCTTCCATTGATCGTACCACGCACATCTGGAAAATCCTCCCATGCATTAATTCGATTGCTCCAATAATCCAGCCCGAATTCGTAATTCAGGGCATCCAGATCATCATGGAATTTTTCACGAATATATTTCACAAACTGCTCCTGCACGTTTTTTCCAGCAGTTCCGTAATATTTCGTCTCATTATCCAGCTGGAAGCCGATGACGCACTTTCTATGTGCTGTGCGCTTCATCAGTTCTCGGATTACACGCTCCGCATAGAACAGGTACACCGGATGGGTAATGTCCATGATCTGACGGGCACCGTAAATACCTCTTCCTCTTACTGTTTCAGCCAGTACATCCGGATGCGCCTTCACCATCCATGTAGGCACAGCATAGGTAGGCGTACCGATAATCACATTGATTCCTGCCTCTTCCATGGCATCCATTACTCTTTCCACATGGGAAAAATCAAATACTCCTGGCTGCGGCTCGCAAGTGCTCCAGGTAGACTCGGCAATTCGAACGGTATTGATTCCCGCTTTTTTCATCATTTCCACATCTTTATCCAGGCGGTCATACGGCATATACTCATCATAATATGCTACTCCATAAAGAAGTTCTTTCATGTTCATCCTCCATTATTTTTTATGGCATTATATCTTAGCTTGTAACTTATCTCAAATATAGTATAATTATTACAAATAATCAATTTCGATTTCGTCTATACAAATAAACTCAGAAATGGAGTACCTGATATGAAAAATAATTTTTCTCCCAGTTCCAACACTGCCAGCCTTTTTTCCTGGTTTGTGCGGCACTGGAAACAGTTACTGGCGGCAATTGTAATACTAAGCGCGATTGCCTTTGCCTGCCATAAGCTTTATCTTTTTTATCCTTACCTGAATCTGCCCCATGTAACTGCTGCCGATCTGGACGCCCTTGATCTGGATGGTTACGACAAGGTGATGTTTGTGGCGCACCCAGATGATGATTTGCTCTGGGGTGGACGGCACTTGATTGAAGACGATTATCTGGTAGTGTGTATGACCCGTGGAAATGATCCGGTTCGAAGCGCAGAATTTAAATCCGTAATGGAAGCTACCGGGGACAAATATCTGATTCTTTCCTACCCGGACAAAATCGGAAAAGATCGCAGCAGCTGGAACTACTGGAAAAAAGATATGGAAGCAGATATTACCACCGTTCTGAACTATAAAGATTGGAAACAGGTTGCCACTCACAACGCAGACGGCGAGTACGGCCATCACCACCACCAGATGACTCACCAGCTTGTAGCAGAAGCCTATAAAGAGACAGACTGCAATGCTGATTTCTATTCTTTTGGAACGTATTATGTAAACGACAAGGTTCCCTACGACCTTGAAGAAATGCCTAAAGATCTTTATATACAGAAGCGCAAGCTGGCAAAGCTCTATGTCAGTCAGCGGACTACCGTAAGGAAAATGTATCATATGCTGCCCTATGAGTACTGGCAGAAAGAAGATTTCTGATCTTATATAAAAAGCTGTGTCTATGCCAGAATTTATTTATCCTGGCATGAACACAGCCTTTATTATTTCTTATAATTTTTTTCGCAAAATGAATCTGCCCTTATTTATTTCTCAGCAGCCTCGCTCTTGGTTACAGTAACCTTATCCAGATGCCAGATATCATCTACATACTCCTGGATGGTTCTGTCAGAGGAGAATTTACCACTGCATGCAGTGTTCAGAAGTGCCATCTTCGCCCACTTCTTCTCATCTTTGTAAGCTGCCTCCACTCTCTTCTGAGCCTCAGCATAGGATCTGAAGTCTCCGAGAATGAAATACTGGTCTGCTCTGGAGCAGTTCTTAGTATTCAGAAGAGAATCATAGATATCTCTGAACAGCTCTGTATCGCTGGAGAAGGTTCCATTGATCAGCTGCATCAATACCTGACGGATCTCAGCATCTGTATTGTAGATAAAGTCTGGATCGTATCCGCCATGGTTCTCATAGTTAATGATCTGGTCAGCGCTCATACCGAAGATGAATGCGTTCTCCTGACCAACTTCCTCAACGATCTCTACGTTTGCACCGTCCATGGTTCCAAGTGTAGGAGCACCATTCAGCATGAACTTCATGTTACCTGTACCGGAAGCCTCTTTACTTGCAGTAGAAATCTGCTCGGAAACATCTGCTGCTGCAAAAATCAGCTCAGCATTAGATACTCTGTAATTCTCAATAAATACAACTTTGATCTTGCCGCCAATTGATGGATCATTGTTTACAACATCTGCTACGCAGTTGATCAGTTTGATGATCTTTTTCGCACGCTCATATGCTGCAGAAGCTTTTGCACCAAAGATGAAGGTTCTTGGATAGAATTCCATCTCCGGATGTAATTTAATCTGGTTGTACAGATAGATTACATGAAGGATATTGAGAAGCTGTCTCTTATACTCATGAAGTCTCTTAACCTGTACATCGAAAATGGAGTGAGGATCAACTTCAACACCATTGTGCTCCAGGATATATTTTGCAAGACGCTGTTTGTTCTGGAATTTAATGTTCATAAACTCCTGAAGAGCCTTCTCATCGTCAGCATATACCTTCAGCTTGCTGATCTGGGAAAGATCTGTGATCCAGTCTGGTCCAATATGGTCTGTAATCCATGCAGCAAGATTCTGGTTTCCGTGAAGAAGGAAACGTCTCTGAGTGATACCGTTGGTTTTGTTATTAAATTTCTCTGGCATCATCTCATAGAAATCTTTTAACTCCTGCTTTTCCAGAATCTCAGTATGAAGTCTTGCAACACCATTTACAGAGAAGCCTGCAACGATTGCAAGGTGAGCCATCTTAACCTGTCCGTCATAGATGATTGCCATCTTTTTGATTTTCTCATAGTTTCCAGGATATTTATTCTGTACTTCAATGATGAAACGACGGTTGATCTCTTCGATGATCTGATATACACGTGGAAGAAGTCTGGAGAACAGCTCGATCGGCCATTTCTCAAGAGCCTCAGCCATAATGGTATGGTTGGTGTAAGCAACACATTTGGTAGTTACAGCCCAGGCATCATCCCAGCCAAGACCTTCTTGATCCATAAGAAGACGCATAAGCTCTGCAACTGCCATAGTCGGATGAGTATCGTTCATCTGGAATACGACTTTCTCGTGGAGCTTCTTAATATCATTATGTGTTTTCTTATATTTCTCGATTGCAGCCTGAATACTTGCAGATACGAAGAAGTACTGCTGTTTCAGACGAAGCTCTTTACCGGACATTTTATTATCGTTCGGATAAAGAACGTTTACGATATCCTTTGCGAGGTTCTCCTGCTCAACGGCTTTCTTGTAATCACCTTTGTCAAAGGAATCAAATCCAAACTCTTCGATAGCAGCAGCATCCCAGATACGAAGTGTATTTACTACATTGTTCTCATAACCAACGATCGGCATATCGTATGGGATTGCCTTTACTGCCTGATATCCTTCATGGACAAATTTGTTCTGGCCGGTTGCCTGGTCATATTCAACTCTTACATATCCCCCGAAATGTACCTCTTTTGCGTACTCCGGACGACGAAGCTCAAATGGATAGCCTTCTTCAAGCCATGCATCCGGAACCTCAACCTGGTATCCGTCTCTGATTTCCTGTTTGAACATACCATAACGGTAACGGATTCCGCAGCCATATGCACTGTATCCAAGTGTTGCAAGGGAATCAAGGAAGCATGCTGCAAGTCTTCCCAGACCACCGTTTCCAAGAGCCGGATCCGGCTCCTGATCCTCAAGTGCATTGATGTCGATTCCAAGCTCTTCAAGAGCTTCTTTCACTTCACCGTATGCACCAAGGTTTAAAAGGTTGTTTCCAAGGGCACGTCCCATAAGAAACTCCATGGACATATAATATACGATCTTCGGATCCTGCTTTTCATAAGCGTTCTGTGTATCAAGCCAGTTATCGATGATCACATCCTTCACTGTGTAGCTTACTGCCTGGAAAAGCTGCTCCTGAGTTGCCTCTTCAAGCTTTCTGCGGTAAAGAAACTTAACGTTGTCTTTTACACTTTTCTTGAAGGTTTCTTTGTCAAACTGTTTGTCAATCATTTTGATCCTCCTGTTGTATGTTAAATCAAAGCTTTGTAACACCAAGAGTTACATGCTCTTTATTAATATTCCACTCTTTTACATAACCATTTGTCTCGCCATAAACGACTTCCTCAGCCAGAACTTCAGATTTGATCTCAGCCTCATTTGCCTTCATGGTCTCGATAATCTTGTCATTATCTTTTACAGATACACGGATCTTATCCATAACCTCAAAGCCAGCCTCTTTACGCATGGTCTGTACCTTGCTGATGATTTCGCGGACAAATCCCTCTTCGATCAGCTCAGGTGTCAGGTTGGTATCCAGAACAACTGCAGTCTCGCCTTCTGACTCAGTTACATAACCTTCTGTCTGTGCGGTCTCGATGAGCAGGTCTTCCTCTGTAAGCTCAACCTTGTTTCCATCGATATCAAGTACAAGTACACCGTTTGTTTTCAGCTCGTTCATAGCCTTGCTTCCGTTGATCTGGGCAAGTGCAGTACGGATTCCGCCGAGAAGCTTGCCGTATTTCGGTCCCACTGTACGAAGCTGTGGCTTGAAGCTGTAGGAAATGAAGGATTCCACGTCATCTGCAAATTTCACTTCTTTTACATTCAGCTCGTCTGCAATAATGTCTGTGAAATATTTATCCATCACCTTCGGAGCTTTTACATACATGGTTCCGATTGGCTGACGGTTCTTGATATTTGCCGTATTACGGCATGCACGGCCAAGAACAACAACGTCCAGAACTTCTTCCATGTTTTCTTCCAGATCTTTGTTGATCCACTCTTCCTTTACTTCCGGGAAGTCGCAGAGATGGATACTCTCAGGAGCTGTTTTGTCCAGAGATCTTACAAGATTCTGGTAAATATCCTCTGTCATGAACGGGATCATCGGAGCTGCAGCCTTGGCAACTGTTACCAGTGCTGTGTAAAGAGTCATGTACGCATTGATCTTATCCTGCTCCATGCCTTTTGCCCAGAAACGCTCACGGCAGCGTCTTACATACCAGTTACTCATCTCGTCTACAAAGCCCTGAAGTGCTCTTGCAGTCTCCGGAATCTTATAGTCGTTCAGATCCTCGTC
Source organism: Ruminococcus sp. RTP21358st1_G6_RTP21358_211008 (assembly GCF_040908885.1). NCBI lineage: Bacteria > Bacillati > Bacillota > Clostridia > Eubacteriales > Oscillospiraceae > Ruminococcus > Ruminococcus sp. RTP21358st1_G6_RTP21358_211008. The sequence goes on along the minus strand of NZ_JBDGDM010000040.1, from coordinate 35,929 downwards.
AACAGTCTTTACAAGTGTATTCAGCTTGCTGAGGAGCCATTTGTCCATAACCGGAAGCTTGTCATAGTCAAGTGTATATTTGGTAGCATCGAAGTTATCAATATTTGCATAAAGTACAAAGAATGCATAGGTATTCCACAGAGTACCCATGAATTTACGCTGACCTTCCTGAACAGCCTTGCCATGGAAACGGTTCGGCAGCCATGGTGCACTGTTGATGTAGAAGTACCAGCGGATGGCATCTGCACCGTATGTCTGAAGTGCATCAAACGGATCAACTGCATTTCCCTTGGACTTGCTCATCTTCTGGCCATTCTCATCCTGAACATGTCCAAGAACGATAACGTTCTTATATGGAGCCTGATTAAACAGAAGAGTAGACTCAGCAAGAAGGGAGTAGAACCATCCTCTTGTCTGGTCAACAGCCTCAGAAATAAAGTTTGCCGGGAACTGCTGTTTGAACAATTCCTGATTCTCAAATGGATAATGATGCTGTGCAAATGGCATTGCTCCTGAATCGAACCAGCAGTCAATAACCTCCGGTACACGGTGCATAGTGCCGCCGCACTCCGGACACTTCATGGTAAGCTCGTCAATGTATGGGCGGTGAAGCTCTACTGTCTTGGCGCGCTCGTCACCAGTTTTCTCATAGAGATCCTGACGGCTTCCAACAGATTCCATATGACCGCAGCTGCACTCCCAGATATTCAGTGGAGTTCCCCAGTAACGGTTACGGCTGATTCCCCAGTCCTGAACGTTCTCAAGCCAGTCGCCGAAACGTCCTTTACCGATGCTCTCCGGGATCCAGTTAATGGTGTTGTTATTGCGGATCAGGTCATCTTTAACAGCTGTCATTTTAATAAACCAGGATTCTCTTGCGTAGTAGATCAGTGGTGTATCACAACGCCAGCAGTGCGGGTAATCATGCTCAAATTTCGGAGCATCGAACAGCTTGCCTTCTTTTTCAAGATCAGCCAGTACCATTGGGTCTGCTTTCTTAACAAATACACCGGCATATGGTGTCTCAGCAGTAAGATCACCCTTGCCATCTACAAACTGTACAAACGGAAGGTCATATTCACGTCCTACACGACTGTCGTCTTCACCAAATGCAGGAGCGATATGAACGATACCGGTACCATCACTCATGGTAACGTAGTTATCACATACGAGATAATGAGCTTTCTTACCCTTGGATGCTACATAGTCACCTGTGCATTTAAACAGCGGCTCATATTCCTTGTATTCCAGGTCTTTACCTTTATAAGTTTCCAGAACCTCATATGCAGGCTCTTTTTCCTTTGCAAGCTTGCCAAGTACTTTGTCAAGAAGTGCTTCTGCCATATAGTAAGTGTATCCGTCTGCTGCTTTTACTTTACAGTAAGTCTCATCCGGATTTACGCAAAGTGCAACATTAGAAGGCAGTGTCCACGGTGTTGTGGTCCATGCCAGGAAATATGCGTCCTCTCCAACCACTTTGAAACGTGCGATCGCAGAACGCTCTTTTACTAATTTATAGCCCTGGGAAACCTCCTGGGATGAAAGCGGGGTTCCGCAGCGTGGACAGTAAGGAACGATCTTGAAGCCTTTGTATAAGAGACCTTTGTTCCAGATTTCTTTCAGTGCCCACCACTCGGACTCAATATAATTGTCCTCGTAAGTTACATATGGATGCTCCATATCAGCCCAGAAACCAACTGTTGAGGAGAAATCCTCCCACATTCCTTTGTATTTCCAGACACTCTCTTTACACTGCTGGATGAACGGCTCCATACCGTATTCCTCGATCTGATCTTTTCCATCCAGACCAAGCTTCTTCTCTACTTCAAGCTCTACCGGAAGACCATGGGTATCCCATCCAGCCTTACGCGGAACCATGTAACCCTTCATTGCGCGGTATCTTGGAATCATATCCTTGATAACACGTGTCAGCACATGGCCGATATGCGGCTTGCCGTTTGCTGTTGGCGGTCCGTCATAGAATGTGTAAGTCGGGCCTTCTTTACGGTTTTCCATACTTTTTTCGAAAATATGGTTTTCTTTCCAGAATTCTTCTACTTTTTTCTCGCGATCTACGAAATTCAGATTCGTGTCTACTTTCTGGTACAAAGCTTTTTCCTCCTTTAAAATTATCAGTCGATTGCTGTTGGGATTTCCTGTTACATAAAGAATCCTGCCTGCAGGATTCTCCACCTGCATAAAAAAAGCTCTCATCCTGCAAAAGGACGAAAGCTGTCAGCACTCGTTATACCACCTGTTACATTGTACGGGCTTGCACACGCAGCCGATACACGCTCCCTGTAACGGGGGAATTCCGTTATCTCCTACTTGTTCCTTCAGAGATAAAACTCCGGAGTGATCTTCGGCTGAATCTACTTGCGGCGGGCTTACACCATCCCCGTCTCGCTGAAAAGATTGCTGCTGTCTGTGTCTGCACAACCTTAAACGTTCAAAATCAGCTTACTGTCTCCATCACAGTCTTTAACTATTCTGTTTCCCGTCTATTATAATGGTCTGAATTTCTATATGTCAAGTGTTTTTCCGCTGAAAAAATGGGGAGAATAGGGGAAAATAATGCTGAATTTGTGGATTTTCCGGGGTGCTGTGAACAATTCACACTCTTTTAATAGTTTTACATAAAGAAAAGTGGTATAATGCAATTACGTATTGGGAATTTTATGTACTATTTTAAGAAAGGATTTTATATGATCAGGAAAAATCTTCATATGAAAATAAAGCGGATTTTCTGTGGAATCCTGACAGCAGCAATGCTGCTTGGGCAGACGGGCGCTGTCTGGGCAGAAGCTACAGACACTGCCAGCGAATCTCCCACTCCTACTCCGGATCCGCATACCGAATATTATGCACAGGCAGCTGATACCGATTCCATTGAGGGTTGGCCGGAGGGTCCTAAGATTGAGGCGCAGTCAGCAGTTCTCATGGACTTAAATACAGAAGCGGTCCTGTATTCCAAGAATGCCAATACTCAGCTTTACCCGGCCAGTATTACCAAGCTTCTCACCTGTCTTCTTGGATGTGAGAACCTGGACGTGAACGCACAGCTTACCCTTTCTCAGCAGGCGGCTTACGGAATTGAAGCGGGAAGTTCCACCATTTATGGTGATGCCGGAGAGGTTTTTACAGTTGAACAATGTCTTATGGCACTGATGCTGGAATCAGCCAATGAAATGGCACTTGGTATTGGGGAAGAGGTTTCCGGTTCTGTGAAGAAGTTTGTAGAGCTGATGAACACCAGAGCCCAGCAACTTGGATGCAAAAACACCCATTTTAATAACCCTAACGGACTTCCTGATGAGACTCATGTAACCACCGCAGGCGATATGGCAAAAATAGCCAAGGCTGCATGGCAGAATCCACTTTGCAGGAAATTTTTCACCACAGATCTTTATGAAATTCCGCCTACCAATATTTTTACAGAAACCCGCTATCTGCTCAATCATCACAAGATGATGGCTGGCCGGGATTACGCCTATGATGGTGTTCTGGGTGGAAAAACAGGCTACACAGATGTTGCCGGTGCTACTCTGATCACCTATGCCAAGCGTGGAAATATGACCCTGGTTGCAGTTGTGATGAATTCCGTAAATGGTGCCTGGGCTGACACAAAGAGCCTTCTGGATTACGGTTTCGACAATTTCGAATGTAAAAAAGTAAAAATCAGCAAGAATCCTGTTCCGAAGAAAAATCTTCCAGGTGAGCAGTATCTGCTGAATAATTGCGGAAATACTTATCCATTCTACTACACAAAAAATGTATACGTGACCGTCCCCACAGGAACAGACCTCAGTGTTCTTACCAAGAAACAGGCCATTCTTTCCAACGCTGTGGGACCATTGAGATTAAAGAGCAAGTATTATTTCAATGGTCAGATGGTTGGATGGGGAATGCAGTATGAACGGTCGATCATGACCAGTCTGCTGACAACACCGACTTTATAAAATAAGGGCTAAGAATGAAAACTGCATTACGCATTTTCGTTCTTAGCCCTGTATTATTGTAGTTCTTCTACTTTACACAATATTCTTTTATTTCTTTATTCGAAATGCCCCTATTACTACAGTTTCTTTCCTCAACTCTTATACCAGAATTTCAGACATTTCACCTTAATATTTGAAGGATCTGCTATTAGTTTTCCTATATTCAGCTTCATGGTTTTTGTCTTTCCCGGTTTTATATTAACCTTGAAGGTTTTGGTGCGGGTCATTTCTTCATTAATGGTCATGGTGAATTTCAGCTTAACTTTGGTGATGGTGCTTTTGGATTTATTGGTGAAACGGGTTGTGTAAATGGTTTTGCCGGAATCCGGATAGTATTTATAGCCTTTCACTTTTACCTGAAGCTGTTTCAGTTTTGGCTTGGGGGCAGGCTTTTTGCCGACAATCACGGTTATGGTTCTCCGCTTGCCATTTACCAGGGCACTTACCTTGGCAGTGCCAGGCTTCTTTGCGATCAGGAATCCTCCGGCTGCATCAACGATCTTTTTGTTGCTGGATTTCACTTTCTTGATGGTGATGCTTCCACCGCCGGTTTTGAAAACATAATTGGAAAACATGGTGGTATCCCCCACCTTCAGGGAGATGGAGCTGGAAACAGTTATGACTGTTTTCGCCACTGTGAAGGTCACCTTTTTCGTCTGATTTCCATATTTAAAAGTGAAATCCGCCGAACCTGCTTTTGCAAAATATACGCTTACCTCAAAGCTGTCATTGGATTTTGGAGTAATGCCTGTAACCTGTGCCACAGATGAGTCCGAAATACTTACGGAATATTTTGACGAATCCTTATTTGAATAAAAAACATAAGGATCGTCAACCGTTACCAGAAACATTCCTGTGGTTTTGTCGTAATTGTTTTCCGGCGGATAAATGGCAATATCTGCGTTTTTGCGATTTTCCCGCACATTTACAGTGATGGAAAAATCTACGTTCTGCTCACTTGGAAAACTATCATAATTTACAAATATTTCCATTAATTCCATTTCATCAGATTTGGAGAACGTGGCTGAGCCCTGCAGCACCGTACCTCCGTTTGAATATAAGGGAATGCTGTCGTCATCCAGATACACGCTTGCCCTGCCTGGCGTCAGACTGGAGCTTTGAAAAGTCATAGTCACATCTACCTTGTAATCCATGGAGTCTTCATGAGGGATCTGATAGCCGATATAATAGCGGAATTCGTCTCCATCCCACACATTCATGCTGCCCGTTCCGCTGAGTTTAAAACCATCCGAGGTAACTTCCTTGGTGATAGCCGCCTCCGCCCGCAGCGGGCTAAAGAGAACCATCAGCAGTGTTACAAAGAAAAATGTCAGAATGTATTTCCCAAACCTGTAAAAATAATTTCTTAAACTCATAAAACCCCCTCCTTTTTTATACGCTGTTGTTGTATTACTTATAATCAGCATATGTGATTGGAGGGGATTTTTCTATTAACCAAATGTTAGTTTTTCATTCATTGTCAGAGGTAGTCTCACAGATTTACTGCTCTTCTTTCTTCAGTCTCCGTTTGGCACGATGCGCATCACGTTTCTGGCGGATTTCATCGGCTTCTTCATCGGTTACATTGGTGAGCTTCTTAATTACATAATACTTATTGTCTTCCGTTCGGCGAATCCTGATTTTTCCCAGTACAAAGCCATGCTCCTGACAGAGGGACACACTGTAGTAAACCTTGGAATTATTCATAAACCAACGGATCTTACGCTTGGCAGGATTATGGCACAATGGACATTTCGTGCTGGTTACTTCCCGGTCCTTCATGGCTTTTTCGCGGGAATAGAACTCCCGGGATACATATTTATCATAGGTTGGATAGGATATGTGAATCTCTTCACGCTTGCTCTTGGGATTCTGATACACGTCCAGGGATGAGTTTGGAAAAATGTATTTATCTTCTATTTTCTGAAGAATACATGCAGTATAATAAGCATCTCCCAGAGCGCGGTGAAAATCCATTTTCTTCTCCACGCCCATTTTATCAGCAGCAAATTCCAGGGCACGGCGCTCGTCATTTTCTTCATAACGAATGGCAAATAATTTCTGCACATCATAATAAGTCACCGGACCTTTGATCAGGGAAAGTTTTCCATAATATTTCATGTTCCGCTGCAGTTCCATTACATCCTGATTTCCCCAGGTAAAGAATATATATTCTTCGCCACACCATTCCAGAAATTCCGTGATGGCCTGTGGGAAAAGAGTTCCTTTCTGCAGATCCTTATAATTCATGTGAATCACTTCATGGATGCTGTCATGAATCCAATTGTACACCTGGGGCTTGATCAGACGCTGAAAGCTATCCACAATTTCTTTCTCTTCATTTAGTTTTATGGCGCCGATTTCTATGATTTCAAAAGGCAGACGGCTGTTAGACCACCTTTTTCCCCCTGGACTCTGATTCCATTCCAGGTCAAATACAATATAATTCATGAGTAAATTCCTTCTCTGAAAATGTTTTTGTTACTGTGAACGGAGTAACAGTAACATGTTTTTGCCATCCACGATTACTGCAGCAGCATCTTGTTTTCACGCTCTGAAGCCTGTTTGAAAAAGGCTTTCTGCAAGATATGCATCACAATTTGTGAGAGATTTTTGTTCTGTCTTTCGCAGTCATCAACAATTCCAGACAAGTATAGCAGACAGGTGAAATGATGTAAAGACATAAGAAAAAACCTGCCGGTGGGTAGCCGGCAGGAAATGAGGGGGTATGAAACAAAATCTATGTAAATTAGAAAATCGTCTTAAAATGAAACACAATCTAAAACACAATCTATATAAAAGAAGCTGTTTACCATTATTTCAATATCGCTGAATAATCCATACACTGCAAGCACATCAAATAAAACATGCTCTGCCGCTTTCACTTGTTACTTATGTAAGTCGGCAATATCAGCCGCCGCTTCTGATTTACGGCTAATGCACACTCTGTATTATCTAATTCAATTATCTATTTCAATCATTTATTTCATCGGCACGAAGCAGGTGAACTGCTCCGCGCCAGTTATTATCTGTTATCAGTTTCCTGTGGGAATTCTTATCTGTTAAAACAGCTCTTTCCCCGGAAATCAGCCTTCAATAGAAATAAACTTCTTCTCTTCCGGCACTTTCTTCTTCGCTTCCTTCGGGAAAGTAACAGTCAGAACACCATTGTCATATTTCGCATGGATGTCCTCATGCTCCAGTTCCTTACCTACATAAAAGCTTCTGGAGCACTGTCCGGTGTAACGCTCTCTGTGAACGTATTTGCCGTTATTGTCTTTATCATCTTTATTCTCGGTTCTGGAAGCCTGAATGTTCAGATAGCCATCCTTCAGCTGAATCTTCACATCCTCTTTATGGAATCCTGGAAGATCAATGCTCAGCTCATAATTTCCATCCACATCCTTAATATCTGTCTTCATCAATTCAGCAGCTCTGTAACCTCTGTGATTCTCTCTTTCTACAGGTAATCTCATCCAGTCATCAAATAAATCTTCTCCAAAAATACTAGGCATTAACATAATCCATTCCTCCTTATATTGTGAACACTTGCGTGTTTAATTAACATCGTTGTTGAAACTGGAAGATTTCTTTTTCTCTCTTCCTTTGTTCTGCATGTAATATAGCACGCATTGTTAGCACTGTCAAGATGTGAGTGCTAATTTCACATATTTTTCACATTTTTCACATTTTCCAAAATATTTTAAGTGGAAAGTGGAAAATAACTATTTTGTGGTATATTTCAGAATATGAAATCCAAAGATTCGGGGAACTACGCCGAAGATTAGGCGATATTACACAGTCTACTTTGACGAAACAGCTTAGAGAATTAGAGCAAGATGGGTTTATCTCACGATATGTATATCAAGAAGTCCCACCGAAAGTAGAATATTCTTTAACTGATTTAGGGAAAAATTTTGTACCGATTCTTCAAGATATGAAAAAATGGAGTGATATACATTTAATGTAATATTTAGGCCTGCTGTCCGTAGTTTATACGAAAGCAAGCCTTTTGATTTTATCCTACAATCTTCCAGTTATCGTCCTTATGAAGCACAAGCTCATACTGTGAGATTTGTGTCATTTTCGATTTGTTATCCAGATATTTCACAGACACACTGACCTTGAGGTTATCGCCATCTTTGGTAAAGACAGGATTTACCAGTTTCGAAAATACATAATCGCCGGATACAGGAGCAAGCACGCCGTCTTTGACATAGTAGGCAAGTTCCTTTTCCGTAGCTATCGGATAGAGCTTAAAGAATGTTTCCAAGAAAGCGGTAGCGTCCTTGACTGTATCGGAGCTGACACTGACATCGGCTTCCTGTGCTTTCGGTTCATACTTTGATTTCTGTACCGCCGGAGCAAGGGTAGGATTCTGTGTTATGACCATTGCACCGTCCTCATCCTGCGTTTTCTCTGCACAGAACTCCTTGTGTTCTTCTCCAATCTGATAATACATACCATTGTAAAAAAGAAGATTATTCTGAAAGATTGGCTCCTTGTCATATCTGGCTACACCGGATGGAAAGCATCTGGTGGCTGTTTTCATGTTTCCATACCCATGATCAATCCCATCTCTGCTCAATGTTGCCAGTCCCTGCATATTGTAATTCCAGTCCTCTGGCAGACTTAACATCAGGGATAACAGTCCCTTTGCCTTTAATGACAAATTTTTGTTCTTGAAATGAGGGTTGCACATTACAGTAAAATTCTTGTTTCGTTCTACACGAAAGACTTGTGCCATTCTACCCCACTTCCTTTCCAGACAGAAAAAGACGCAAGCCATATTTCTATGACTCACGCCTTTCTCTGTATTTCATTATTAAATTCAAAATTTTTATTCTTCTTTCCTCTGTTCTAACAATTCTCTCGCATTTGCAATAGCAAGGGATAGCTTCTGTTCCAGAAGTTCTTTTGGGGGCATTTGGGTCATATACTGTCCCACATGGATATTTCCATGATCCAATTGCATTAATTCTATGGTTTCCTGTGATTTTTCTGCACATAATATAAGTGCAACCGGACTTTCTTCACCTTCCACTCTTTCATTCTTTTCCAGCCATCGCAAATACAGTTCGACTTGTCCTTTATCCTGCGGTTCAAATTCTCCAAGCTTTAGTTCAACAAGAACCAACCTTCTCAAGCCTCTATGATAGAATAATAAATCCATATAGTAGTCCTTGCCATCCAGTACAAAATGTTTCTGTCTTGCTAAAAATGCAAAATCCGATCCCATTTCCAGAATAAATTTTTCTAATTCTGCAAGAATAGCATTTTCTAAATCTTTTTCACTATAAGTATCACGTAAACCGAGAAAATCAAGCATATATGGATCTCTGTAAAAAAGATCCAGACTCATTTTTCCATCATCTCGTAATTCTGCAATTTCATTTTTAATCGTTTCTTCTGGTTTCTTCGATATTGCAGTTCGTTCATAAAGCATGGATTTTTTTCTTTCACGCAGTGTTCGCACTGACCAGTTTTCCTGCATACACATTGCGGCATAAAAATCTCTTTTTAACTCATCTTGTATTGGCAGAATCTCTACAAAATGCGACCAGGTCAATTGTTGCGACAGTGTCGCAACTTTTTCGAAGTCAGGAAATTCCTGATAAAACTTAATCATTCTTGAAATTGATGTTTTATCAAATCCCGAACCATACTCCTGTTCCAGCCTTTTACTGACTTCTGTAACAACTTTTTTTCCATACTCAGGCTTATTATTTCCAGTTAACTCCACACTAAGTCTTTTTCCAATTCCCCAATTAAGAGAAATAATGGCATCATTCACAACTTTTTTTACATTAGTTTTCTTTTCCCTGATCAACGCATTTATTTCATCATAAATGTTGTCAATATTATCTGCTATTAATATCTCTTTTTTCATTATCAATTCCCTTCTATAACTTGAAATGCCAAATCGGCATTTCAAAACTACACCAATTGCTTACTGTTATATTACCCTATTTTTCTCATTATGCCTACTGCTATTTCATGTTCTCACATAATAATGAGGTCGCAATCCACGACCTCATCCCCCCATTTAAATATAAATCAATTCCTTGAGAATAATCTCTTCTGCAATCGCTCTGTGCTGGTTGGCAGCTCTCACCCATGCCATCTGATCTGCTTCTTTGTCCGGCAATGGTTCTTTTTCTTCTAACTGCTTCAGAATTACCTCTTCCCGTTCTCTGGCTGCCTTATCCACTTCCAGAAGATGTTCTCCAATGGTGTCCTGCAGAAGCATGACCTGATACAGAGAATTTTTATGGTTCTTCAGATAATCTCTGCGTAAGAACCCATACTTGCCAATCCGCTCCATCTGTTCACCGGATTTATAGGTAAGGTTCGGAATCAGATGCCCATTTACATTCGTGTACGTTACAAATAGGACATTCGCAATCCGCTTTCGCTACTTGCTCATGAACGCAGTTGCTTCGCTACCTGCGTTCATTTTATTAGCACTCTCCATTTCTCATCATTTTTTGACCACAAATTTACGACATTTACGACAAATCTGACACTGCTTTACAATACCAGACAAAATGACTGATGCCCCGGAAAGCCTGTAAAATAGCCACTTTCGGGATACACAAGCCAGGACAAAAATCGACTTCCATTGTCAAGAGGTGAGTGCTAATTTCACATTTTTTCACATTTTCTTAAATGAAAAACTAAATTTGTGCCCCTTTTCACATTTTCCCTTGTGGAGCTCCAGAAATTCTGGTACAGACGGACTGCCTCGCCATTTTCCTCTACTGCATCTGCATTTCCAGTGATTGCATTGTAGATCCTGGTAAATGCCAGACTTATATTTTTCAGCACGGAATAAATGGATTTCCGTAATATTTTCATATAGAAATCGCTATGTCTTTATAGTAAAATTATTCCAGAAATAGGTCACACTTTAAGGAGGAAATGTATGAAAAACAAAAAAGCAAAGCTTTTGTCTATCCTGCTTTCTCTGTCCATGTTGGGAACCGCTCCTGTTTATGGCGAGGATTTCTCAGATTTCTCCGACAATTTAGTCGCATCAGATGAAGCAGACCCAGAAGTATCCGTTTCTTCAGACGATACTTCACAAGACAGCTTCCAGATAGAAGATCCGGATTCTGCCAACGAAGACAGCAGCTTCTTTTCCAATGAAGAGGCGGAAACCACAAGTGATTTTGCATCTGATGAATCCGATATCAATGAGCAGGGATTTTCAGATGGGGAGGTGTCGGAGGAAGAAATTGCGGATACAGAGATAGCGGACGAGACTTCCATTATTGACTATGCGAATGCAGCCCCCAGAGCTTCTATTGTAGAAGCAGATATTGAAATTGATCCATCTATTACTGCAACATGCAACTCCTACTCAGGACGTAACCTGGAATATCAGAACTATACGGTCTGGTCTTCCACTGTCAGCTCTTATTTAACTACAAGCCCGGATGGCGGTTTGATGCGAGTTCAAGCCGGAGCTCTGGACGGAACTCTTTTAGTTGAATATTATGATTCATCCTATAATTATCAGCGTACAGTGACTGTGCCACTGTCACTACCAGTTTTTGGAGCATTCTATGAAAGCGCTGATAATTACTATGTTCTGTCCGGACAAAATAATACGGACCACGATGATTCTGTAGAGGTTTATCATGTAACAAAATATACGAAGGACTGGAAAGCACTTGGATCCTGTGGTCTTTTTGGTGCCAACACAGCTTATCCCTTTGATGCCGGTTCCGCGCGGATGGTTATAAACGGAAATTACCTTTTTGTAAGAACCTGCCACAAAATGTACAATGGACACCAGGCAAATGTTACATTTTCAGTAGATACGTCAAGCATGAATATTGTTGACAAATTCACTGGTGTATGGAATACCTCCAATGGTTATGTAAGCCATTCTTTCAATCAGTTTATACAGGTAGACAATGGAACTCTCCTTGGCGTGGATCATGGAGAAGGTTACCCAACTGCATTGGTTCTTTCCAAATATGTATCTGATATCAGCAGCGGTAACTTCCAGTCCGGAATTGCCACTCCATGTAAAAGCCTTACTTTTATGTCTCTGGTAAACGACACCAGTATTCACTACAATTACACAGGAGCTTCCCTGGGTGCTTTCGAATACTCCGATTCTGCCTACTTAATTGCAGGCACCAAAGACACGGACAGTACCGCCACCACCAGAGATGTTTTCATTACTTCTATGGATAAATCCAGCGGGGAAACCTTCACGCACTTTTATTCCAATTACGCGGGCACCGATGACAGCGCGCTTACACCACACCTAGTCAAAACCGGAAACAACAGTTTCATCCTGCTGTGGTCAAACCAGGGTTATGTTTATTACACAGCTGTAGATGGAACTGGCCAGCAGGTTGGTACAACCCACAAAATGGCTGGAAACCTTTCTGATTGTGCTCCAATTGTCAGCAACGGCAAAGCAATCTGGTACACCTGGAAAAATCAGTTTAATACCTTCTACGAAATCAGCCTAAATGATCTTTCCAGCAACCATGCAGCCAGAATTGAAAATGGACATAAATATAATTACGCTGACAAAGCTGAAAATGCACTGCTCACTGGAACATGCCGCGTCTGTGGTTATCAGAAGCAGTTCTCTGTCCCAGTTGAATTAGACGTTCAGAAAAAGGACGCCTCCAATACTTTCTATCAGGAAATGAAAGAAATCTATCAGATGGAGCCTGGCGGAACTGCTGATATTCTCTGGTATTCCTATTTTGCCAGCGCAAATAAGGACTATGACCAAATCACCAACTGGAAGATTAGCAGTTCAGATGAAAGCATTGTCTCAGTAGAACAAACCGGCAAGAATACGTGTACCATTACAGCATTAAAACCAGGATTTGCCACCTTTACCATCCAGGAGAAGACCAATCCATCCGCTGTATTTACTGCCAAGGTTTATGTAAATATGATCAGTGATGATACAGCCAGCTGGTACCTTCCTTCCAGTTATTTTGTATTCGACGGAACGGAACATAAACCATCTGTTCATTTGAAAGTAAACAATAAACTGCTTACAGAAGGTACTGATTACGAGATCACCTATGATGGCGATCTTATCAATGCCGGCACTGTAAAACTCACGGTTACCGGAATTGGTGCTTATACAGGTTCTGTGGAAACCACTTATAACATCCAGAAGCTCAGTATGTCCAATGCCAGCTTCTCCGTTGCCCCTGCATACTACACTGGTTCCGAGGTAACTCCTGAAGTGACAGTTACCCACAGCGGTAAAACCCTGGTAAAAGACAGGGATTTCATAGTAACATACCACAACAACATTGAACCAAGCAGCTATTACAATTCTCCCTGGGTTGGAATTGACGGAATTGGAAATTACCAGGGATATGTAACCAAATCCTTTACCATAAACAGAGCTGACATCAGCAGCTGCACTGTTACACTTTCCGATGAAAGCCTTACCTACACAGGCTCCTCTTTACGCCCAACCGTCACGGTAAAAAACGGGGACAAGGAATTAACTCTGAACCAGGATTATTACGTTTCCTACCGAAACAACTGGAATGCAGGTACTGCTTCTGTTATCGTAAACGGCAGTGGAAATTACACTGGTTCTGTTACAAAAGATTTCCAGATTATTCCCGCTGATATCAGTAATTATGAAGTTACATTATACAATGATTCCTTTGATTACGATGGAACTGCCAAAGAACAACGGTATGTCCGTCTTTATTCAGGAACCCGCTGGCTTAGCGAAGATACCGATTTCACAGTAACTTATGCAAACAACGTGAATGCAGGTACTGCTTCTGCAATCCTCACTGGAACCGGAAATTATACTGGTTCCGTTACGAAAGACTTTACCATTAAACCATTGGATATCAGCCGCTATTCCGCTTCTCTTTCCCAGTATTCCTACACCAGTGACGGAACAGAGAAATGCCCGGATGTTACCGTTACATACGGAGACAAGACGCTTGCGGCAGGCACTGATTTCACAGTTTCTTATAAAGATAATGTGAAGGAAGGTACTGCTACTGTAACTATTACAGGAGCCGGAAATTACACCGGCATTATTAACACAACCTTTACGATCACAGCTGCTCCTGGCAAAGATGACTCGGACTCAGGAAAAGATAATCCTAGTAAAGATGATTCCGGTAAAGATGATTCCGGTAAAGATAATTCCGTCAAAGATGATTCTGGTAAAGATAACTCTGGTAAAGATGATTCTGGCAAAGATAACTCCAGTAAAAATGATTCCGATAAAGGCAACCAGAACAGCAGCACACCAGGAAACAACAACAACAATAATAACAACGGAAATACATCCGGTAATAATGACCAGAACAATAACGGTCAAAACAATAACAACACCAATAATAACAGCAATAATCAGAACAACAGCTCCAACAATGAAGCGAACAATGACACTGCAATCACCCCGGTTCCGGCTGTAATCAATGCCTCTGACATAACGCTTACAAAAAGCAAAAAGAAAGCAAACATTATCACCAGCATTGAATCAGATGGAAAAGTTTCCCTGAAATCTTCCAACACAAAAGTAGTAAAGATTTCCGGAACAAAAGTAATTCCAGTTAACCCAGGTAAAGCCAATGTTACCATTACCGTGGCAGCCGGAACCCGGTACGCTGCTGCATCGAAAACAGTTACCATAACTGTAATTCCTGCAAAAACAAGCCTGCGTTCTGTAAAATCAAAAACAGCAAAACAAGCCACTGTTACCTGGAAAAAGGCCAAATCCATCAGCGGCTATCAGATCAGCTACAGTCAGAACAGCAGCATGAAAAAGGCGAAAACCCTTACCGTAAAAGGTTCTGCTACACGCGCAACCTTAAAGAAACTGGTTTCAAAGAAAAAATATTATGTACGGATCCGCACCTACAAAGTTATAAGCGGCAAAAAATATTATTCCAAATGGAGTTCCAAAAAATCCGTAAAAATCAAATAATGTCAAATGCCAGGTCAGCGTCTTTGAACGACGCTGCCTGGCATTTTTCATAAATCTTCGAACCGGTCTGAAGATTCTATATTCTCTGTGTAACTATTCAGCACCTTCACAGTTACACCCTCCGCGAAATAGTACATACCTACTGAATGGTTATTTTTCTGTTTAAGTTTTTCTCAACTCAGGAAATTCTCAATGATCACATTTTCCGCCTCAGCTTCCGTCATTCCAAGAGTTCTTAGCTTCAGAAGCTGCTCATCGTTAATTCTTCCAATAGCGGCCTCATGAACAATTGCAGCATCCACATGCTTCGCCTGGATTTCCGGGATAGAACCCACCTCTGCGTGATCCATAATAATGGAATCACACTGGATATGTGCGTGACATTTGTTCTTTCCAACAGCCTTCGGATGGAAAACCTGGGAAGAATTTCCCTTTCCAACAGAACGGGAAATAATCTGTGCAGAAGATCCCGCTCCGTTCATACAGACTTCAATATCAGACTCCGCTTTCTGCTCCCCGTCTGTCATCAGACGTTCCAGAACAAACAACTTGGAATCTGCATCCATTGACACATTTGTGGTACGGACTGTGGAATCAACACCTTTGATCTGAACGGTATCCAGCGTAAATACGGAGTTCTCTCCAAGCTCAATATTGGTTACCGGATTCAGCACTCTGCTTCCGGTTCCATTCCCCTCTCCGTAGTGTTTTTCCTCATAATGTACATTGGCATTTTTACCCACATGGAAGGTATGAATACCATCGTGACGACTGTCATTACAGCCACTATTGTGGATTCCGCAGCCTGCAACAATGTCAACATCTGCACCGTCTGCCACATAAAAATCATTGTAAACCAGATCGGTCATTCCAGATACACTTACCACTACCGGGATGAAAACCTTCTCTCCCTTTGTCTCCCCGTCAATGAAAATATCGATTCCCGGCTTGTCCTCTTTTTTCTTTATTTTGATATGTTCGCTGTCACCGTGACAGATGGAAATACCATTCTGACGGAGATTAAAAGCACCTTTCTGTGCAAAGCCTTCGCTGATCTTATCAAGCACACCCTGGGTTGTTTCTTCTACTTTAACCATCAACATTTTCCTCCTTCATTCAGACATTTCTGACATTTTTCCTGCTGAAATAAGGTTGGGAAAACGTCTTCTTTCGTACCATATTTCTTTACTTCACCGTCTTCAATTACCATGATCTTATCTGCCATATTGATGATTTTTTCCTGATGGGAAATCAGGATCAGGCACTCCTTTTTCTCACGATGAATCTCCTCAAAGCGCTTGATCAGCATGGAAAAGCTCCACAGGTCGATTCCTGCTTCAGGTTCATCAAAAATGCTTACTTTATGAGACTTCGCCAAAACTGTGGCAATCTCAATTCGCTTCATTTCACCGCCGGAAAGGGTTCCATCCAGCTGACGGTTCAGGTAATCTTCGGAACAAAGTCCTACAGCTGAGAGAAGGTCACAGCTCTCTTTTTCCGTTAAATTCTTTCCTGCTGCAAGAGATAACATTCTTGCCACGGTCATACCTTTAAAGCGGGGTGGCTGCTGAAATGCATAGCCAATTCCCGCATTTGCACGATGATCAATATCGTATCCTGTAATGTTCTCATCATCTAGATAAATTTCTCCGCTGTTTGCTTTCTCAATGCCAGCCAGTACCTTGGCCAGGGTGGATTTTCCACCTCCATTAGGTCCGGTGATTACCAGCATTTCCCCATCCTGAACATCAAAACTGATGTGATTTACCAGACAGCGCTTTTTCCCTTCTTCATTCACTTCAAAAGTCAGGTTCTTTACTTTCAGCATATTCGTACCTCTTCTGTTAATTTTACATTACTGCTCCAATTGTGCCCGAAATTCCAGAAAAAAATTGCTTTTGAGCAATAACGATTTTATCTCTTCTTGGACTGTACTCCAAATAAAAAAAATTGTCAACTAGTATTGAATTTTCTCTTCTTCTGGTTTATAATCGACATATGTCGAAAACAAGGAGGTGACGTATATGCCAAGACCGCCCAGATGCCGCAGAATCTGCCAGGCACCCCAATATGAATCTTTTTCTCCGGAAGAATGTCCCAGAGAGTCGGAAGCTGTCACTCTGACTCTGGATGAATATGAAGTCATCCGTCTGGTAGATCTGGAGAAGAAAACTCACGAGCAATGTGCTGCCCAGATGGATATTTCCCGGACAACTGTCACAGAAATTTATGAAACTGCCCGGGGAAAAATTGCCCGATGTATCGTCCTTGGACAGCGCCTTGTCATAGCCGGGGGAAATTACCGGCTCTGCGAAGGACGGGAGCATACGCGCTGCGGGAAATGCTGTTGCCGAAAGGGATCTAAACAGACTCCGCTTACCAGCTTAGACCTTTCACAGGAACTGCCAGCCGCTGACCGATTTAATAGTTCACTTCCCAAATCAAATTTACAAAATGAAGGAGATATCATTATGAAGATTGCAGTTACTTATGAAAATGGAGAAATTTTTCAGCACTTTGGACACACAGAAGCATTCAAGATCTATGACATTGCAGATGGCAAGGTTGTAAGTGCCGAAGTAGTCGATACCAATGGAAGCGGTCACGGCGCACTGGCTGGATTCCTGGTTGCACATGGCGTAGATACCCTGATCTGCGGCGGTATTGGCGGCGGTGCCCAGAATGCACTTGCCCAGGCTGGAATCCGTCTTTTCGGCGGAGTCTCAGGAAATGCAGACGAAGCTGTAAACGCACTGCTTGCAGGAAATCTTGGCTATGATCCTGATGTGCATTGTGATCATCACGACCATCATGGAGAGGGACACAGCTGCGGCGATCATGGCTGTGGAAGCCATTCCTGCCATTAATCGCAGACACAGATTTAACCTAAGCGGTTAATCGGCTGTATTTATAAAAAAAGACTGATATAACATACCGGACTCCAACAACAACCTCCTGAAGTACAGTATTGTTTATATCAGTCTTTTTTGTGAGCTTGGTTCACCAAGCGGATATGTCGCCTACCGGTGACATTGCCATATATGGAAATCAGCTGTTCCGCGCCTGTGGTGCTCCCTCAGCCTGCATCTTCTCCCTCGTCTTCTTCTGTGAGACTACCAATCCCGCAAAGATCAGAACAGAACCAATGATTGATGACTCACGTAAAATAAACGTCTGATTTTCCTTACTTCTGAAAATACTTATTTCCAGTATTACTCACTCCTTTTTCTGTAGATATCAACTGAAAAAATTTCTCAAAAATGTATTTTCTATACCATCTGTATGAAATGCGTGTTATACTATGTTAGTCTTTGCTAACGTTATTTAAAGGAGGTCGTCACAATGCCTTTAAGTTTAACTGAGTTTAACCATTTTTATATCATTAATAAGGTGTGCGGACTGGAAAAACAGCGGCATTATCTGGAATCCCTAGGCTTTGTCCCAGGAACGCAGGTTACGATTTTATCAGAATTACACGGGTATTATGTGGTTATGGTAAAGGGCAGCAAAATCGGCCTGGATAAGGAGCTTGCCAAGAAAATTATTGTATACGCAGGCTAATTAAAAAACAGAGAGTAACTGTTCAGTATCTTCACAGTTACGCCCTCCGCAAAATGCTGTCTTCCAAATAGTTACAAGTGAAATATCAGGCACTATATACTGGAGAAATGTATGGAAAAAAACAAAACAATTATGAAACTCTGCTACCTGCAGACAGCATTTTATATTGTATTTTTGACTGCATTAATTACCCGTCACAGACGCGGAATAAGTCAGAAAACCTTTGCATTTCTGATTATTTTATCCCTTGTGGGATGTGCAGTTTCCCTTACTTTAGGAGATTATCTCAGAAATATGATCCGAAGTTCCGGCTTTGACGTAGCAGGTGTCCACGATAAAAAATCATTAGAAAAGAAGCTGCAGCAGCTTCAGAATGCAGACGATACCTTGAATGTGGGTGTCATGATGTTCGATCTGAACAATCTGAAAAAAATCAACGATACATATGGTCACGAACAGGGGGATGTGTTTATTCAGACCTTTGCTTCTTACCTGACACGGATACTCACTGAGGATAGTTTTCTCGCCAGATTCGGAGGCGATGAGTTCGTGATCGTGCAAAATCACGCCACCTGGTCTCAGCTGGAGCAGATGAATATTCAGCTCCAATCCATGCTGGATGTGTATAATCAAACAGCTGACCATCCTATCAGCTATGCAGTCGGATACGATATCAGCTGCAAAAATCACTACTACCTGATCATGGATCTTCTACAGATTGCCGATCAGAAAATGTATCAGGACAAGCGTTATAAAAAGGAACAAATGGCAAAAAAGCCACAGGAGTTTTGCCGGAATCCACTGACAGAAAGTATCTCTACAGAGTCTTTGAAAGAGAAACTTTTTACTATTTTAAATAATAGCAACGATGAAAAAAAGTATGCTTTTCTAATGACAGATGTAAGCAATTTTCACCTTATTAATGACTATTGGGGGTATGAAACCGGGACTAATATTCTGAATTTTATTCTGAAAAAGATGGAACTTTTTCCACAAACCTTGTTTGTAAACAGGTATCATTCAGATATCTTTGTAGCTGTTATTGACATTACCGGAGAGGAGCATACAGCTGTTAAAAACCGAATTATTGAGTCTAACAAGCAGACTACAAAAGAAGTTCTGGCTGCTTATCCTGTAAATTATCTTTCCCTGAACACTGGTATTTATTATCTGGAAAACATGGAAATTCCAGGCGAAGAAATTATTTCGCACTCCAATATCGTCCGCATAAAGGCGAAGGATAAGCTTTGCGGTGTGTGCGAATATACAAGAGAAATTGCTCTTGCTGAACAGAAACGTGCAGACACTATTCACTCCTTTAAGGAAGCACTTGGGAAGAAAGAATTTCAAATTTATTTCCAACCAAAAATCAGCGGAAGGGAGCAGAAAATTGCCAGTGCAGAAGTACTTGTCCGTTGGCAGAGAGCAAATGGAGACCTATGGTTTCCAGACAGTTTTCTTCCTATTTTGGAAGAAACCGGGGAGATTGAAGCTCTGGATTATTATGTTTATGAAACAGCATTTCAATGGCTGGCAGACAGACGGGAAAAAGGGCTTAAGCTGTTGTCTCTGTCCCTGAATGTATCTCCGGTTCATTTTCGGAAAATCCACACATTCACAGAAAAGGTTTCGCATTTAATCCAGAAATATGAAATTCCCTCTCAATATTTAATTTTTGAGATTACGGAAACTACTTATATTCATAATATTGAAGCGGTTAATCACATGATCCGCTTCTTCCATGAAAAAAACATTCGAATCTCTATGGATGATTTCGGCTCTGGATATTCTTCCTTAAATACATTAAAGGATATCCTGTTTGACGAGGTAAAAATCGACAAGAAATTCCTGTCAGATAAGCTCACAGAGAATGGAAAAATCGTGCTGCAGGAGATTTTCCATCTGCTGAAAAGGACTAATAAGTTTATTGTATGTGAAGGGGTAGAAACCAAAGAAATGGTAGACTTCCTGGTAGTTGAGGGATGCGATGAACTGCAGGGATATTATTATTATAAGCCCATGGAAATGGCAAAATTTGAGCAATTAATCGGGTAAAATATCCACAAAAGTGGAGCGTGCAGCTTGCGGGAATGATTTTTTTACACGCTCCAACCCGGACGACAGCCATAGATGATCCATGAATTTGTTCATGCAAACATGGCTCATTCATGGCTGCTGTCCGGAACCTTCATAGTAAAACATCTTTATTTTTTCATAGCCACAAGCTCTCTTCTTGCGAACAATATTGCCAATACAAACGCCGCTGCATCTGCGATCGGTCCTGCATACATAACTCCGTCAATTCCCAGTATCAATGAGAAAATAATAATCAGAGGCAAAAGAAACAGCACCTGTCTGGTCAGGGACATGACGATTCCAAGCTTTGCTTTTCCGATAGATGTAAAAAATCCTGAGGACATTGGCTGAATCCCATTTGCAAATGTCATAAACATAAAAATCTTCAGATAGCGTTCTGCGAACTGGAAATAAAGGTCACTTCCTGTTCCGAAAATGCTCACAATCTGATGGGGAAATAGCTGGAAACAAAGGAAAAATATGGTGGCAATCACCGTACATGCAGTCACAGAATAACGGTATGCAAGCCTTACTCTGTCGTATTTTTTTGCTCCATAATTAAAGCCCCAGATTGGCTGACAGCCCTGGGAAATTCCAATACAAATCGCCATAAACACCTGATTTACTTTTGAAATAACTCCTACACAGGCGATTGGAATATCACTTCCATAGACAGATAAACCGCCATAATAACGTAAAATATTATTCAGTACAATCTGAACAACCGCCATAGCGATCTGATTAATACAGGACGCCATTCCGAGAGAAATAATAGCTTTCAGGCACTCTGAAGAAGGCTTTAACATGCTCATCTCCAGATACATTTTACGAAATTTTCCAAAATAAATAATCACCAAAATTCCGGAAACAACCTGTCCGATCACCGTTGCCCAGGCAGCACCCTTGATTCCCCAACCAAACCCAAAGATGAAAAGGGGATCCAGAATTGTGTTGATAATGGCACCTGTAAGAACACAGGTCATAGAATATGTGGGGCTTCTGTCTGCGCGGACAATATGATTGCCTCCAATGGATAATGCATAAAAAGGGAGTCCCACTGCTGTAATCCCAAGATAATCCACCGCATAGGGCATAACATCTGTCGTTGCACCAAATAAGCTTAGAAGCGGACGCAAAAACAGAAGTACTGCCACTGCCAGAATCACACCGGTAATCACCAGTGTGGAAAGTGCAGTTCCGGCTATGGAGCTTGCCTTCTTCTCTCTTCCGGCACCCATTTCCAGGTTATAGTTAGACGCACCTCCAATTCCCAGAAGCAGTGCCAACGCCGTTGCAATAGTTGTTACAGGAAATGCAACATTGGTAGCCGCATTTCCCAGCATCCCCACGCCCTGGCCAATAAAAATCTGGTCCACTATATTGTACAAAGCACTGACCAGCATGCTGATAATAGCCGGAATTGCAAATTTCCCGATCAAACCACCTACCGGAGCCGTTCCCAATGGATTTTGCTCCTGACTGATGTTTGTTTCTTCCAAAAAATCTCCTCCCCTGTTTAAAAGTATTTCTGTTTATTTCTCATAAATTCTGATATGAATCATAACAAATTCTGAAAAACGATTCAAGAATTTTATGCTCAAAAAGCCCAGCTGCATACACAACTGGGATTTTTGTATGAATATGGTTATTATTTCGCTATCTGTAGGCGCACTGCCATATACTCTTTCCCCGGCAGCTGCACGCGGAATTTACCTTTGTGGATACCTCCATCTGTAATAGTCATTTCCCAGGTATCGATAATTTCCACCTGATACTCTGTAGTATCATCAAAGTAGAAGTCACGAAAGCCCGGCCGCATGAAGGAATAATAGTAAATAAAATAATCTTTCCTCGCCGGGAAACCGGTAGCACGGCAGGCAACCTCATCCCATTTACAAGGCATTGGTTCCACACCAAGTCCCGGTGTTTCTTCCATGATTTTTGCAAGAAATCTAATACGATCCGGTGAGGTTCCGTGAAGAACGCCGCCATGAGACCACCAGAGAATACGATCCGGGCTGAGATAGGTTTCACCGTGTCCCGGATATCCTCCGCGGCAGAATGCCTCCCAGAATCTTCTTGTCATTTCCTCACCGCTGATATTTCCCCAGCCAAACTGAATGTTGCCCTCATAGCAGATTTCATCCAGAATTACAGGCTTATGATATTTCTCACGCCACTCATTTACCAGCTCGGAGGAACGGTATGTCTCTGTTCTCTGGATGCTGCAGTGGGTAATCCAAGGCAGGTTATAATCGTAATATGCCTTACAGTTATGAATGGATCTGAGATGATGGTAAGGATCCTTCTCACAGATAATGCCGGCATATCTTTCCCAATCAGAAAGAGTCTTCTCATGCATCAGATCATACTCATTAGCCAGGGACCACCATACATTTCGGTATGCGGAAAAACGTGCCAGCACATACTTCCAGTAACGGTCATCATCCTCTGCTTTCATCATGGAGAATCCCCATCTGTCGTATGGATGCATAACAATCAGATCAGCCTCAATTCCCAGATTCATAAGTGCCTGAATACACTTTTCAATATGCTGGAAATGGGCTGGATTGAATCTGGTAAAGTCCCAGTCATTGCCCGGAGCACAGCCATTATATTCCGCGAAATTATTCTCATTTAACACAGAGCTGTCGCAGGGTGTTCCCTCATAAGGATAGGTAATTGGCTCATGAAGGTTGTAGTCATAGTGCTTGGGAAAAATACAGAAGCGGATCTTATTAAAAGCATTTTCTTCCAGAGTTTTCAGTGTCTGCTTCTGCAATTCTTCGTTCTGCAGATTCCATACATAACATGTAGTTCCAATGCAGTGATAGGGTGTTCCATCCTCATAGGCAAGATAATAGGTACCTGCAACACGAACCGGACCATGGTTGTCTGCTGAAGGAGAAGTTACAGTAAAACTTCCGGTCAGTATATTTCTGACAGCACATTTTTCTGCTGCCTTCCCACCATCAGCAGTTCCTAGCTTATGTTCAGGCGCTTCTTCATCCGGCACTTCTTCCCCCGCGTTAATATCAAAGGAAGCCTCAATTTCAAAGGTATACTCGTCTGTAAAAGACGGCATAAATCTTACTCTATAAGTACCATCTCCATCATAAAACCCATCTACCGTTTTCTTCTCATTTTTACAACAAAAAGTACCTTTAATCCACTGGTCACAAAATGGATTCCCCTCCTTGGGACCGCTTACGGTCACTTCAAAAATGCCCCATTTTTCTATTGTTTTTGCATAATTTAATTTCATTTTTCTTGTCTCCTTCTCCATTTTAGATCTCTTATATTTTATATATCTCTCTTTCAAAACTCCAAATACGCGCTGCGGATTTGTCTCGATATCACTGCCGCATCTGACATCTTATGAGGATGCAGACTTTGATTTACTGCCCGTGTAAATAAAAATCCCCCATGCTTTCTACTATCATAATACGTCAGAAAACATGGGGTTTGCAACGTTACTTTATTAAGAAAATGTATGAATTTTTAATCTGTCCAGAGCGTGTTTGAAAAAGTGGCTGAATGCCTTTTCTATTGTTCTTTACGCGTTTTGACAATCTCAAAATAATCAAAATCCGCATACCGTCTCCCCCCTGTCATATCGTGACAGTACATTCCGAAGTGAGCGCCGGTGAATCCATCGCTTTGCTCATCGGTGAGGATGTTGGTGGGGACTTCAGCCAGTTCCTGATAGTCTTTTCCATCCAGGGAGTAGAAGAATTTTGCATAAAGTCCTTCCTGGGTGGTGATTACGCGCAGATATACAGGACCATCTTCCGGGATGGAAATTGCCGGAATCACATCTTCTACGTCAAAGTGATCGCTCTTTATCAGGCGCAGCTTTGCAGGCTTTTTCAAATCAAGTGTCTGGGAGCCAAACTCTTCCTCTCTGGTCTTTACCAGAAGGTAGAAATTGCCAGTGTCATACATATAGGCAAGTCCTGCCATCTGCTCTCTGCAGGTTGGGGCAAACTCTACACAGGTTTCCACCTGAACATGACGCTCCTGCTGCCTCCGTGCCACAAGACTTACGTTATAGCAGGAATTCAGGGATTCCTGACCGTAGAGGCGAAGATAGCCGGGGCGTTCTGTCAGGCTGGTGTAGCTGTCATATGGCTGGCGCAGGGAAGTATAGCGCACATCTAAGAGCGCAGAGGTCTTCTTCACTGGCATACTTAACTTTTTATTACATTCTTCGTCCACAGCATTCTTCTCATTCAGATACTCTTTTGTTTTCGAAAGAGTTTCAGCAATGTCCGCATTCTTTGCAGTTTCATTATTTCCAGCACTGTCTGCAATTTCTAAATCAAAGTCTTCTTTTCCATAATCTTTCCCCTCTTCCTCCGGGAAAAGATACTCCTGAATTCCAGTTGGCTCTTCTGTCTCCCACTGTCCAAATCTTCCGCCGCAGGCCAACCTTAGCCAGCCCTCTTCGTTCCATACCATCTTCTGAATTGCGGTTTCGCGGCCAAGCACGCACTGTCTGCTGCCCTTCGGCGGTCTGCCGCAAAGATGTACCATGTACCACTCCCCGTTTTGAGTGCATACAAGATCTGCATGTCCGCATTTCTGCAGTTTCTCTGGATTATCCACATCAGAGGTAAGTACCGGATTGCCTGGATCTTCCTCGTATGGTCCCCAGATGGAACGGGATCTCGCCATAGTTACCATATGCTCATATCCGGTTCCACCTTCTGCCATCAGCAGATAATAATATTCTCCAATATGGTAAATATGTGGACCTTCTGTATAGCCACGTCCGGTTCCCGGGAAGACATTTTTCGCCTCTCCCACCAGGCATTCCTTCTCAGGATCATACTCCTGTACCAGAATTCCCTTGAAATTGTTGATCATATTCACAATATACATTTTGCCATCTGTATCATGAAATACAGATGGGTCAAAGCCAGAGCTGTTCAGATAAACTGGCTCAGACCAGCCGCCACGGATGTCCTTAGATTTCACAAGGTAATTATGGGTGTTAAAAAGTCCTCCGGTACGGGTTTTCACGTCCGTATAAATCAGCCAGAAGTATTCCCCATCCCAGGAAATATCCGGCGCCCATACGCCACAAGAATCACCCTCACCAACCATATTAAGCTGGCTCATTCGGTTCAGCGGCGATGGCAGTTGTTCATAATGCTTCAGATCTTTAGAATGATAGATTTTCACACCAGGCCACCATTCAAAGCTTGAATTTGCAATATAATAATCTTCTCCAACACGTATAATACTTGGATCCGGGCAAAATCCCGGAAGAATCGGGTTCTGAATCATGTTTTTGCTCCTTTATCTGTTTCATTTTACAAAATAAACTTAAAACACATTCTAAGTATAAGCTATTTAAATTTTTTTGTACACACTTTGTTTCAGAAAGATGTTTTTTACCGGTCAAACCAAAAAAGGACTGCAAAATTCCACGTATTCTGCAATCCTTTTCCTGTATTTACTTACCTCACAGCAGAAAAATCTTATTATAACGATTGCTTTTCTGCCTGTTTTTCCAGCAATTCTGGCAGACACATTGGTTTCTTTCCTTCCAGCTCATCTGCCATATTCAATGCCAGTATATTCCAGTTAATAAAGCCACCATTCATAACCGGTTCTCCATTAAATGGATTGTAATACTCATGAAGACATCCTGTTTTCTCCAGGTCCTCTCCCAGAAGGTGCATGGTGCGCTTATACATAATTTCCGCCTCCATGCGGTATCCGTAGTTCAAAAGTCCACGAAATACCACATAGTTTGCAACCAGCCAGATCGGGCCAAGCCAGTTGGACGGATTGTTGGTAACAGACAGGTCAAACATTTTCTCATCCTTAGAAAGCGTGGTCAGACCGAAGTCAGAACCAAAGGTATCAGGATCAAAAATATGCTTCACCATATCTGCAGCCTGCTCTTTTGTGGCAATTCCTGCATACATGGGAATAAAGCCAGACCATACACGTACTTTGATGGGCAATGTCTTCCAGAAGACTCCCAGTCCCTGGTGGAACCAGTCGTATTTCCTTGTCTTAATATCCACATCAACTGAGTAGAAGAAACGATCACGCTTGTCCCAGCATTCCTGCTGGATAGCACCGATCAGCGCCTCGCGCTTATCCAGAAGCTTCTTCGCCTCTTCCTCCTTGCCAAACTTTCTGTATAATCTGGCACCAGCTTCCAGCTCCACACACATAAAGCTATTCAGATAAATATTGGCAGTGGAAAATGGCGGACGGCCAAAAGTAGCTGGATCATTGTCCATACCGATCATAATATCGTCCTGCCATACATACAGTCCGCTGTTTTCATGGAAATAATACTGATCATAACAGTCAAAATACTTCGCCACGCCTGGAAGAAATTCTTCCATCCAGGCATAATCACCGGTATAATCACTGATCAGGCACATCTGGCTGCAAAGGAAGGGCTTATGCATATTCATGATCTTGCCTTCCTTATGCCTCATATTCAGATAAGGCTCCGGCCAGTCTGCCACCTCGATCATCATGGGAATATATCCATCTTCCAGCTGGTGGTCGAAGAAATTGCGGATATTCCCCTGTGCGTGCTCTATAATTCTCGGCTTCACAGACGGATCCTGATAAGAATCCGCCAGATTCAGAAAGCCATATACGGACCAGTAGGTATCCCAGTCCCATACATTTCCATCATAAACGGAACCTGGATCAATAAACGGATAATGGATAAAGCTTCGCGGATTCTTAAGCACATCCTCCGTGTGAGACATCACAAATTTTTTCAGTTCCTGTCTATACTGCTCTGTCCTTTTATCTTCCATAAAATCAACCCTTTACAGCTCCGGCTGTCATACCTTCCATCAGTTTCTTATTCAGTGCCATATACAGGATCAGAAGTGGGAATACACTCATGGATACAGAAGCGAAGATTGCACCCCAGTTCTTGGATCCGAACTCATCAGAGAAGTACAGAAGTCCTGTCTGAACAGTCTTCAGTGCAGAATCACTGATGAATGTCATGGAAAACAGAAGGTCGTTCCATTTGAAGAAAAACTGAAGAACCAATACGGTTACAATAGAGTTCTTCATCAGTGGTGTTACAATGTGCCACATCAGTCTGTAAATACCACAGCCATCGATAACGGCAGCCTCCATAATGTCATCCGGGAAGGAACGAAGATATCCCTGAACCAGATAAATGGACAACGACAGGCCAAATGCTATGTACGTAATGATCAGACATGTTCTGGTATTTAACAGGTTTGATCTGCTGTAAATCTGGAACAGCGGGATCAAAGCGATTGCCACCGGAATCATGATACCGAAACGGAAATACTGTGCAACTGCATTTCTGAATTTCCATTTCATCTTTGTTACAGCAAAACCAACAGTTACTGAGAAAAATACAATAAATACAAGTGCCACTAATGTAGTGATCAAACTGTTCTTAAAGAAAGTGGACATATGTCCTCTTGTCCATGCATCAGAGTAGTTCTGGAAATAGAAACCATCATTTAATGCATAAGCTGGCTTTTCACTCCACTCAGCCTGTTTCTTGAAGGATGCGGTAAGCATCCAGAATAATGGGTAAATCTCAATTATGCAAAGAAGGAAAATTACAATTCCCCGAAAAACTGCTTTTACTTTTTTCATAATATTTCCTCCTTTCAGTCTTTTACATCAAATTTATTGATAACAAGAGATCCCACAACACAGATCAGGAAGATTACGATAGCGATAACACTGGCATAACCTACCTTGTTATAGGTAAATGCAACATCATACATATACATGGAAAGTGATTTTGTTGCGCTTCCTGGACCACCCTTGGTAAGAGCCATAGCAGACTCGAACATCTTTACAGTTCCGGAGAAACTGAATACAAGGCTGGTGATCACCATTGGACGAAGAAGCGGAAGAAGGATGTTTTTGAATAACTGCCATCCGCCGCAGCCGTCGATTCTGGCTGCTTCCAGGATATCATCAGAGATATCAAGGAGTGCTCCATAGAAAATTACGGAATAGAATCCCATGGCTACCCAGATATCCATTACGCACAATGCCCAGAGAGCTGTGCTGGACTGGCCGATCCATGGCTGAACAAGGTTCGTAAAACCAAGAGAGTCAAGCAATGAGTTTAACAGACCATAGTTTGGCTGAATCTCATAGATCTTTGCAAACAGCTGACCTACTGCAACAGTAGGAAGTACTACCGGGAAGAAAACCAGAGTTCTTACGATGGTTTTGCATCTTCTCAGCCAGAATTTAAACATCAGGGAAAGTAAAAGTCCCATTCCAACCTGGCCAACGGTTACTACCAATACATATTTACAGTTTACTGTCAATGCATTTAAGAAGTTCTTGTCTCTGAAAAGTCTTGCATAATTGTCAAATCCGGCAAATTCCCACTGAAGTCCCGGGCTGCCGCTGAAGAATGAATAATACAACGACCAGATAACCGGTACCATTACGATGATAGTGTAAATAATTAATGCCGGAACTACGAAAAGGGATATCGCTTTCTTATTACCTAATACCTTGTTCATAAAATTCCTTCCTTTCTGATTTCATACGAAAGTCAGATGCTCTGCGCCTTTGGCGCTCCCACATCTAACATCCTGTCTTCTAACATAAAAATGGGAGTGTCTGCTGGCAAACACTCCCATTTGAAGTTCAAAGCTTATATTGCCAAAGCTGTTACTTACTGCATGTCATATACATCCTGGATGGACTGCATATATTCTTCGCCAGTCATTTCGCCGTTTAACAGAGGCTGTACATTTTCCTGAGCTGTCTTGGAGATTTCGCTAGGCATTTTTGCTTCCCACCATGCAAATCCTTCTGTGGATTTGTCAATCTCGTCAAGAACAAGCTTGGTGTAGTTATCCATATCATCTGCTGCAACATCATATGTGTAACCTTTAACAGTTCCCTGATCTTCCATAGCTACGTTTCCGATGTTCTCCATGAAGTATTTCAGGAACCAGCCAGTAGCCTCATCATATTTGTCATTGTCAAGTGCAAGAATGTTACCACAGTTCATAGAGTAAGAAGTAGCGGAGCTGATGGACTCATCTGCAACCGGAATGTTGAAGAATCCGATTCCGTCCTCGCCTGCCGGGTTCTGGGAATCATCAGTCAGGTTCTGTGTAAACCAGGAACCATTGTAGAAGATGGCTGCTTTTCCACTCATCAGCATGGAACCAGCTGTGTTCATATCAACTGTTGTGATACCTTCTCCGAAGTATCCTTTCTCTGCCCACTCTGCAATCTTATCAGCTGCTGCAACAAGTTTCTCATCTGTATAAGGAACTTCGCCGTCAGCTGCTTTTGTCATAATGTCGTTTCCTGCGGTTCTTACTGCGTATGCATTGATCAGACGGGTTGCACCCCATTTGTCAGATCCGCCGGTTGTAAGAGGCTGGATACCCGCATCGGAAAGTTTCTGAAGAACCTCTTCAAACTCATCCCATGTAGTAGGAACTTCGCATCCTGCCTGCTCGAACAGGGCTTTGTTGTACCAGAAGCCTTCTACATTCAGTCCAAGAGGAAGATCATAAAGATCATCTGTTCCAGATAATCCTTTCAGAAGCTCAACAGCACCGCTGTTTAAATAATCTGCTGTTCCGATCTCGTCAACAGCTTCTGTAATATTTTTAACCTTTCCGGAATCGATGAGAACGCTGAGTGGAGCACCTGCTTCGTAAGCGAACAGATCCGGAAGATCATTGGATGCTGCAAGTGTAGCAATTTTCTGCTGAAGGTTGTCAGAAGCAACCATCTCATATTCCCATGTGAAATTCGGGTTTACATTTTTCTGATAGTCTTCGCAGATTTTGTTTAACAGCATACCATTGTCATTATCTTCTGCCCAGATGGTAAGGATTTTGATGTTTTTCTCAAGCTGCGGATCCTCTCCTGAGTAATCTGCTGCAAATGTAGGAACTGCAAACATTGTGCTTGCTGTTAATGCTGCCATTAAAATAGCTAATGCTCTCTTTTTCATTATAAATTCCTCCAGAATTTTCAAAATTATTGAACTTTGTTATAATTTACTCTTGATAGCCATTTACTTTTCGGTCACGTTTAATTTGTTTCTTTGTATCCCCGGGAAATATCTTATGGTTATATAATACCATTGTTCTGTTTTTTTACCAGTGCCTAATTTTTTTGGTAATGTACAGTTTTTTTAGACTGTTTTTATAAAAAGTTTCACTTGCCCAGGCATTTACTTGTGCTAAATATATAAAATGCACATATTCAGCAATTTGAATATGTGCATTTTTTTTGCAAATCCTGTTTTTATCATTCTGCTTTCCACACGTTTCCCTTATACTCATTGGGAGTCATGCCCTCATGTTTTTTAAAAATATCACAGAAATATCTGTAATTATTATAGCCCACCATTTCACTGACTTCATTAACCTTATATCCATCCTGCAAAAGCTTCTTCGCCTTTTTTATGCGAAGGTCTGTCAGATATTTCACATAAGATGTACCAACCTCTGTTTTAAAAAGAACACTTAAGTACGCCGTGCTCATTCCGGCTCTGTCTGCAAGCTCACTCAGCCCGATATCCTGATCATAATGCTCGTCCAGATAAGTAAGAAGCTCCAGGATAATTCTGTGTTTGCTTCCGGTCTGGTCTGCTGTCAGATGCTTGCTGATATCAGACAGAACGCTTTCCCCATAGGCCTGTACTTCTTCTATGCTCTGACATTTTGCCATCTCCTGAAAAGAAACAAGTAACCCTCGTTCCACCTGCTTCTGGCTTTCGATCAGTACATCGCTGAGCACACAGAGATGCTTGTAAAATTCCCTGCGAAAATCCTGCAGTTCCGGGTAAAGTTCCTGCAGGCATCTGATTGCCTGCCGGCATTCTTCCCGAAATGCTGCAGCATCACAGTTTGTAATACATTTTACACTGCTCTCAAAAATTCTTTCCAATTCCTGAAATTTCTCGCGATTAGCCTGTGCCTTACGATTATCCTCATGACGAGTCTTCGCCCATTCATCTTCAATTCTGGTAAGGGCATTTTTCAGTTTATCTGCTGTAACCGGCTTATCAATATAATCTTTTACACCAAGAGTAAGCGCCCTCTGCGCATACACAAATTCAGAATAGCCACTGATCACAATAAAATATGTATCCGGACATTCTTCCTTCGCCGCCTCGATCACAGACAGACCATCCAGCCCCGGAATTCGGATATCCGTAATTACTACATCCGGTTTCTCACTTCGGATCACTTCCAGTCCCTGGATTCCGTCATAAGCAGCCCCTACTACCTCATAATCCAGTTTCAGGCGGGAAATTAAAGCCTTAATTCCCTGCACAACTATATATTCATCATCAATTACCACTAAGCGATACATGAAAATCCTCCTTGTATCTGCATTTCCCTATCCCTTATCTTACCGGAACCACAATCGTTACCTTCGTTCCATTGCCTGGACTGCTTTCAAATGTTACGCCGTATTTTTCCCCGTAATTCAACTTTATACGCTCTATTACATTGCGCACTCCATAACCATTCTCCAGTCTGGACATATCGTCAATTCCCACACCATCATCTTCAATAGTGAAAATCATATTATTCTGCTCCTGCCAGCCGCGAAGGGAAATCTTTCCTTTTCCAATCTTCGGCTCCAGACCGTGATACATGGCATTTTCAATAAATGGCTGAAAAATAAAGGTAATCGTTTCACGCTGAAGAATTTCTCTGCTGATATCCACGAACAGTTCAAAACGATTATTGTAGCGCATATTCTGAAGCTTCATATAGCCCTGCATCCATTTCACAGAATCCGCAACTTTAATATATTTGCTTCCATTATTCAGCGCCAGCTTAAAGTTATCAGAAAGTGCTTCTACCATTTCTGCCATCTGGTCATCCCCATGCATGATTGCAACAAAGTACAGAGAATCCAGTGTATTATAAAGAAAATGGGGATTGATCTGGGACTGAAGCAAAAGCAGCTCTGCTTCCCGTTCATTCAGCTTCACCGCCATAAGATGCTCGGAAAGCTCCAGGTTCGTATTGACCATTTCCTTGAATTTCCGTCCAATCCGGCCAACTTCACTGTAGTCAAACTCTTCTGTAATGTGGCGCTCTCCTTCCCCAACCTGTGCAATGGTATTTTCCAGCTGCTTCAGAGGATGGCTGATGGTTCTGGAAATGATTCGTGCCATGAGAAAACCCACTACAAGAACACAACCGGCTACCAGAAACGAGGTCAGACGGATATTTTTGCTCTCTTCACTGATCTCATTTTTCTCCACTACGTTTACAATATGCCAGCCTGTAGTAGAATTGGTGACAGAAGAAAACAGATACAGATGGTTCTCTCCCGGATTCGAATAGGATTGCATAATTGCATTCTCCCTTTCCTCATTTCCCACAAAATAAACCAGCTGATCATCCTCATCTACAACCATAAAGTTACTGGAATCAAAGCTTTCATTGCCCATAACAAAGGATTTTCCCAACAGCTTCTGGCTCAGTCCCACCACCATATAGCCCATTCCCTGTCCATCAGAGGGATTGATCATATATTTCGCATAAGAAAATCCTTTCTTTGTTCCTGCTTTTAAAATACTGTCACGGAAAAAAATTTCCTTTCCCTGCGCAGCCTTTGCCTGTTTCACCCAGCTTTCTTCCAGAATATCCTTATCACTATAATAATTATAGAAATCATAAGTACCCAGGTTCACATTGTTCAGCTGATACACATGGCCATAAAGATCCGTAAATACTATATAATTCACCCACACCTGCTGACTTGCCATTTCATTTGCAATCACACGAAGTTTCTCACGGTCTGTGGATGCAAACTTGCTTCCTCCGTATTCGTTGCCTTTTTCCAGAATCTGCTGAAGAGCTTCATCATTCAGAAAATTTCGGCCTACGTCTACAATGTTCTTCAGATTCATATCCATAACGCGGCTGGAATTCTTCAGCGTAGACTGATAAGATGCCCTGTAATTCTGTTCAATAGCATCAATAGAGGTTTTGTATACAATATTCATCAAAACGCCCACACCCAAAAGGGTGATAAGAAACATGGATAAAAAAATCTGATTCTGAATACTCAGCCGTCTCCACGCTTTCTGTATTCCTGAAGGTTCCTTTTTCTTTTCCATATTCTCATCACCCTTTCGCATTCTGCATTATGATTACTGTTCAAATGCGATATGGTATGTACCGCTTCCCGCTTCGGCAGCCATATAGTCTGCTTCCCTGGCAAATGTCAGTCCATCGCTTTCCAGAACAGCTTTTGCCTGATCCAGACGGATCTCTGCTGTTGTATTCACCGGAATCTGAACAGTTAAAGTAATCTGTTTCCCCTGGACTTCCCATTTTACACCAACATCACCATAAATGCTATGATATTTTCCTGCAGTGTACTTCAGATTTCCACCAATGCGCGGATAGAGTATCGCATGTTTAAAGCCCGGATGTTCCGGATCAGCTTCAATTCCGGCCATTGCACGGTACATCCACTCACCAATAGCCCCATAAGCATAATGATTAAAGGAGTTCATATCTGCACTCCACATGCTTCCGTCATCCTTCATGCCATCCCAGTGCTCCCAGATCGTAGTGGCACCTTTTTTCACCTGATACAGCCAGGATGGGAAGTCTTCCTTCAGAAGCAGGTCATAGGCTTCCTTCAGAGCGTGGTTCTGACTTAGTGCATGGCAGAAATACGGAGTTCCCACAAATCCAGTAACCAGATGACCGTTTTCTTTGTCCAGAAGGCGTTTCAGACCTTCTACCGTTTTTGTGATATATTTCTCAGGAGTCAGCTGGAAATACAGTGCCACAATATGTGCGGTCTGTGTCTGTGCTGTCATATTTCCTTCTGCGTCGAAGAAGGTCTCCTGGAATTTCTTTACGATCTTATGATAAAGCTCCTCATACTCTACTGCCACATCCTCTTTTCCAAGGGCTTTCGCCATCTGGACAAAAAGTCCGGTAGAGTATGCATAATAGGCAGTACAGGTCAGATCATTTGGTGTGGCTCCAAAGTAGCTGCCTTCTTCTGCATCAAGAGCTACCCAATCGCCAAACTGCAGCTTATAGTTCCAGATATAATCAACAGCATGGGCACGCATGAAGTCAATCCATCCCTTCATGCTGTTGTACTGTTTTTTCAGAATATCTTTATCCCCATACATCAGATACATGGTCCATGGATTGATGATGGCCGCATCAGCCCAGGCTGCTGCAGAGTGAGGTCCCTGGCGGAGAAGCCAGTTTCCATCTGTACGGCCTTCCTCAATATTCGGAACAACATGTGGTACACCGCCTTCTGGTGTCTGATCAACCTCCAGATCATGGAGCCATTTCTTATAGAACGTATAGGTATTCATCAGATAAGTGGCTGTACGGCAGAAAATCTGCGCATCACCAGTCCAGCCCAGGCGCTCATCACGCTGCGGGCAGTCTGTAGGTACATCAAGGAAATTACTCTTCAGTCCCCACAGGAAATTGTGATGCAGCTGGTTCAGCAGCGGATTCGAACACTCCAGACTTCCGTTTGAAGCCATGTTGGAGTGAAGGGTGCAGGCTGTGAAATTCTCAGCTTTCGGCTCACCTGGATAGGAAACAATCAGCGCATACTGAAATCCCATGTACGTAAAGGTCGGATGCCAGGTAACTGTCTCTTCCCTTGCAAAAGTATATTTCATCGTTGCCTTGGCTGCACGAAGGTTGTCCAGATATACATTTCCATCTTTATCCAGAACCTCGAAGCAGTGAAGCTCGATCACATCGCCTGGTTTTCCGGCTGCAGTTACTTCAATTCGTCCTGCCATATTCTGGGCAAAATCAATAACTGTATCTCCTGCCGGTGTTTTAAAAATACGTTTTGCTGGAATACGATCCATTACACGAACCTTCGCAGCGTACTGCGCGCGCATAACCTGTGTATCAAAGAATACAAGCTGAACCGGCTTCCAGTCGCCTTTTGTGGTTTCTGCCTTTGACCAGTCCGGAATCTCAAGGGCTGCATCATAAGTCTCACCATCATAGATTTCTGCAAATATCACCGGTGAATCGCAGCCTTTCCATGATGGATCCGTATAAACAGATTCTGTTGTTCCATCGGTGTAGCGAATCAGAAGTTCCATAGTAAAAGCTGTCTGATCACCATAGTTGTTGCGGGCCTTTGTCAGTCCCATAACTCCTTTATACCAGCCTGGAGCCAGCATTGCTCCGGCACCGTTAATGCCCTTCTGCAGATATTCCGTTACATCATAGGTCTGATAGAGGAGATGTCTTCTATAGGATGTCCATCCCGGTGTCATCTCGTCCTCACCAACTTTTTTGCCATTCAGGTAAAACTGATACAGGCC